>JAOTZF010000021.1 GCA_029861485.1 Thermoleophilia bacterium
GTCATGATGGCCGCGATCTCGGTGCTGTCGGCCTGCGGTGGATCCGACGGCGGCAGCGCGGGAGCGACGACGGATTCCCCGCCGACCGACTCGGTGCCGGCGGCGTCGGGTCCGCGGGCCGCGGTCGAGGACGACCGTCTGCATGGAGCGCCGCTCACCGAGCTGCCGGCCCGGATCCAAATGCTTGCCGACACCGGCGCCGCGGTGACTCGAGTCGGCGTCTGGTGGCGCGACATCGCCCCGACACCGCCCGCCGATCCGGCCGATCCGGCCGATCCGGCCTATGACTTCTCGCGCTACGACCTCATCATCCGTGAGCTCGCGAGCCATGGTGTCTCCGCGCTGGTGTCCGTCTACAACGCGCCCGAGTGGGCCGCCGGGAGCTTCACGCCGGGCATCAACGATCAGGTCAACGCGCAGGCGCCCGACCCCGATGCCTTCGGGGCATTCATGGGCGCGCTCGCCACCCGCTACTCCGGCAGCTTCGAGGCGGATGGCGCCGCGCTGCCGACCGTCGACCTCTTCGAGATCTGGAACGAGGGGAACCTCGCCGGCTTCTTGTTCCCGCAGACTGAGAAGGGCGAGCGAGTCGTACTCGACACCTACGCGAACATGACGCGCGCGGCGTACGACCAGATCAAGGATGCGAATCCCGAGGCGACCGTCATCGCGGGCGTTACCGGCCCGCGGGGCAAGAGCAACGAGCGCAACACCGGCGTCGAGGACTGGATCGCGGGGCTCGCCGACCGCGACGTTCCGATGGATGCGTACTCTCAACACGTCTATCCGGTGGCCGCACCAGCGGTCGAGACCGAGGCGTTTCCCGCCTGGGCGACCATCGATCGACTCACCCGAGCTGTCGACCGCCTCGGCGGCGACCTGCCGATTTACATCACCGAAGCCGGGTACACGACGATGGTGACTCCGTTCCGCGACGCAGGCGCGACGGCGACCGAGGCGGAGCAGGCTCAGTACGTGCGGGAGATCTATTCGCTGCCGCAGTTGCAGACCGGCCGCTTCCCCCTGGTCGTCTGGTTCAACCTCCAGGACAACCCCGGCTGGCCGGCCGGTCTGATCGATATCAACGGCCGCAAGAAGCCCAGCCACGCCGCGTTTCTCGACGTCGCCAAGGGCGCAGCCGCGCCGGGCTAGCGGCTGGCGTACTTCTCCAGATCCGCCTGGAACATCGGAGCCATGCGCTCCGCCTCGGCGTCCGGCTTGACGTCGGTGATCCAGCGCAGCCTCGAGGTTCCATCGCCTTCATCGAACACCTGCATGGACGCCGCGTGGTACTCGAACGGCAAACCCTCGGTAACGGTGTAGCCGACACGCCGATTGTCGGGGTCGACCGAGAGGATCTTCTCCTTGATTTCCGCTCCGTTTGCGAGCGTGCACTTCCGGACGTCGCCGTCGGCCGAGCTCTCGGAGACGATCTCGAGCATGCCGGAGATACCGCCGACATCGGCGACCTCGGCCCAGACCTCGTCGGCCGGCCGGTTGATTGTGACTTCAGCGTAGATGGATGCCATCGCTGATCCCTTCCTCGTGTGGGTAAGCCACCGCAATTCTAAGCATCTGCTTTAGAAATATGTCAAGCAAGTGCTCCAAATCATCTACCCTCTGGGCGATGCCACCCGGACGACCGCGATCATTCGACACCGAGCTTGCGCTCGCCGACGCGCAGGACCTCTTCTGGCGTAGGGGCTATCGGGATACGACGACTCGCGATCTCGAGAGCAGGCTCGGTGTCAACCAGTCGAGCCTCTACAACGCGTTCGGCTCGAAGGCCGAGCTCCTCGACGCGGTGCTCGAGCGCTACGAGCACCAGCTCGAGGACGAGGTGATCGGACCCCTGCGCGGTGACGTTGCCGGTCTGGCCTCCCTGGAGGGGTTCGTGGAGCGTTTCGTCGACTGGCTCGTGGCGCACGGGGCGCGCGGCTGCCTCATCGCCCGGATGATGGGCGAGGGCGGAGACCTCGGGCCGGCGGTCGCCGACCGCCTTGGCTCCTACCGCGCGGAGCTCCGCTACGTGCTGCGCGATGGCCTACGTCGGGCCGCCCGGGCTGGGGAGATCGCCGGATCGAGCGTCGAACGACGGGCTGATCTGCTTCTCAGCGCCGTTCTCGGGGTGAACCTCGGTGCCCAGGGCGGCGCCGACGGGGACGCAATCCGGAGGATGGGTAGGTCGATACGCACCGAGATCTCGAGCTGGCGCATCGACCTTTCTGCGTGAGGTTTGAGCGCCCGACACCCCGGCGCTCAAACGGACTGCCGCTCTAGCCTCCCGTCGCCCTCAGGGAGGCGAGATCCTCGGCGACGGCCTGATGGTCGGCGCCCTGCCCCGCACCGTTGCCGCCGGCCGCGGCGCTCGAGCCAGAGCGCATTGCGATCTCGCGATCGATGGCCCTGCCGAGCCGGGCTGCGACGCCATCCTGATCCAACCAGAGCCGGCGCCGCGTGCCCTTCACCCTGCCGAGACGGAAGGGTGAAGGCGCATTGATTGCCTCAGCCCGCCGAGTGAGCGGGGTAAGCAGCAGACCCGCCAGCTGGGTTGGGATCGCGTCGAGGCTGTCGGCGAGCTTGGTCGAGTCGATCTCACCCTCACGGGCGAGCGAGGCGAAGAAGACCTTGGCCCGGCCGAGGACCTGGTCGCTCAGGCCCCCCGCGTACTCGGTGCACGTCTCCGGGCCGTACACCTCGCCAAGCGGCTGGCGCTCATCGGGCGTCGTGCTCGACCCTGCCGGGCGTCGTTCGGCCTGCTCGCGGGGCGGCACCGGTGGCGCTTGCGCGGACGCGGCAGGCTGTGACCGAGGCCCGTCTGCCGCGACCGGCTCCTTCCGCCCTTCGGCCTGCTCGCCCTCGTTCACGTCGATCTGGGCTTCCCGATACTTGAGCGTGCGGGTCTCCGGCGAGTCGGCTGCCGAGGCCTCCGTCCCAGCGGGCGCCTGCGGTGCGGCGGCTGCCGAATCCTCTGCCTGTGCCCGCGACGAACGGCGGCGTAGAAGGTCCGGGCCGAAGAGGAACAGCAGCCCGGCGACGATCAGCAACAGGCCGACCAGCGCCAGCGGGCCGAAGGCCGTGCTCAGGGCGGGGCCGGCCGCAAGGGCGTGAGCCGGAACGGCCATGGCGAAGAGCGCAGCAGCGATCATCACTCGCCGCAGGCGGGGCCCCCGAGAGCGTGAATACGTCAGCGGGCCGACCCGCCTTGCTGAACCAGCCATCTTTCCTCCAGATTCGCCCCGATACAGCCCGTGGCGCCGCAGCGGATCCATGTGTGAAGCTTCTGTTCGGAGTGTCCCCGTATTGAGGGTTTTGGCGGAACTGACCGGTTGGCGTGTCGGTGCCGGGCTATCCAACTCACCGAACGTCTAGGTCGTCTCATAGTGTGCGCCATAGTCGGTGGAATCTTCGCGCAGAGCGAGGCTTTTCGGGTGCCCCGACGAGCGCGCAGCCGCATCTCGGGCGAGCGGCTCGACAGCCTGCTCTGTCGCAAGACACGCCAGGAGGGGGCGCACGACCGGGGCATCGCTCCGAATCGGCGCCGTTTCGCGGGAACCGCTCCCGACTCTAGATTCCGGGAAGTTAGGCCGCTGCTCCCGGGCTACCGGCCGTCGCTTGAGTTTCAACCCCCGTCCCATTCGAGGCCCCGTGAGGTCGCTGATCACTCTGGCCGCCAGCGCGGCACTCTTGTCCGCCGCCGCGCTGGCGGCCGATGATGCGGGCGCTGCCATTCGCGTGGTGCGCGACGACGAGGGACGGCAGATCCGTCTGGATCTGCGCGCCGCGATCAACGTCGAGGGCTACCGCCGGATCATCGCAGGGACGGTTCACGGCGACGAGGTCGAGGACGTGACGTTTCGAGTCGTCCCGGAGGGCCGCGTGGGAATCGCGTGCCTCAGCGAGGATGCCCTCGCCTGCTACGCGGCCGACCCCGGCGTGCGCCCGGTAATCGTGATTCCGGGCCGAGCCCCGAGCAGGGTGAGGAACGTACTCGTGCACGAGTACGGCCACCACATCGACCGGAGCTACGACCATCGCTTGGCGCCCCCGGACTTCGATGGCACCGCCCGCTGGTGGTCCCGGCGTCAGATGGGTCAACGACTCTCGTCCCGGAATGTGGCCTGGGACTACAGCCGGGGCTGGGGGCGATCGATCGCGGAGATCTTCGCCGAGGACTACGCCGTGCTGAACACGCCGCGTGGGCCGTTCGACATCTTCTGGCTGGACCGGCCCAGCCAGGCCACGCGTGAGGCCATGCGCCAGGACATCCTTGCCCCGATGGGACTGTCGCGCCAGCGCCTCGGCCCGGCGTGGGTCAACCGCGCCGCTGGGCGCACCATCACGTTCACCGTCGCCACCGCGAAGCGCCGGCTCGTGGTAGTGACGCGCGTGCGCAACAAGCGCGGCTCCCGGGCGGTCCGCACCACAGTGAGCTGCGCGGGAGGACGCTTCGTGCGGAACTCGCTCGCGGGCCGCAACCGCGTCGGCACGATTCGCATCTCAGGCGCGCCTTCGGGCAGGTGCGAGTTGATGATCGCGGCAGGACGCAACCCGGTGCTCTACGAGACCACGGTCCTCCACAAGCGCTAGCCCGCGCGGCTCTCGCAGGCCGCTCTAGCGCACCAGAACAGGGGTCCCCGGCGGCGCGAGGCGCGCCAGCCGGAGGATGTGCGTGTTGTTGACCCTGACACAGCCAAGTGAGGCGCGTGTGCCGAGCAGATCGGGCCGGTTGGTGCCGTGGATCGCAACCCGGCCCTTCCCTCCGCGGAAGAAGTTGATCGTCTCGGAGTGCGCGGTCAGGGCGAGCACCCGGGGGCCCAGGAACGAGCTCGGTGCGTTGGTGTTGATGTTCTCCGCGATGGCGTGCAGGCCCTTGGGCGTCGGCGTGCCCGGGCGGCCGAGAACCACGGTCGTCGCAAGGATGCGCTTGCGACCCCGGAAGAGGGTCAGCCGGTGGCTATTACGATTGATCACCACCCTGGTGCGACGACGCACCAGGCGCACCGAGTCCCCCTTCACCCAGCCCTGTTTACCGTTCGGGCGCTCCGGAAGCAGAAGCCTCACCCACTGCACGCCCTTGGTCTTCTTCGCTCCTGTAACAAGCATGGCGGTGCCGTCGCCGCCGATCGGACCGACCGGACTCAGCCGGGCGATGCGCTTGGCCTTGTTCTTCGGTGCCGCCCGGACGACGGTCGGCGCCACGAGCTCGCCGGCCCATGCACCTTTGACGTTTGGGCCATGCAGCTTCTTGGCAGCGAGCGCGTCAGAAGCGGCGAAGCCGACAACGGCTGCCGCGAGCGCCACGGGGAGGAAGTATCTCGGCATCTCGACGGACGCTATCGGCAATTCGGCCCGAGACCTTAGGCTCCTCACGAGTTCTTCCGCTTTCCGAACGAAATGGGGCTCTGTGTGAACAGCCCGGCATCCGACCTCATTTCGCGCGTGAGCTCCGCCTCCATCAGCGATGCGATGGCGCGGCGGTTCTCGCATCGCTGGCACATACTCGACCTGGTCTCCCCCACACCCGGCGCCGTTCTCCACGGCTGGGCCGCAACCGTCCGCTTCCTGCCCCGCCGCGACGACCTCAGGAATGCCGATGTCCACGACTTCATGCCGGCCACTCTGGCGGCCGCGGGTGAGGACCCTTCAGGCCGGGTCCTGGTCGTTACCACCGGCTCGTACCGACACGCAGCCGTTGCGGGCGGGAAGAAGCTCACCCTCGTCGACGCGCTGGGCTTCAGCGGGCTGCTCACGGATGGCCGCCTGCGCGACTTCGACGAGGCGCGGCAACTCTCGGGCGTCTTCTATTGCGGTGGCGAGGCGGTGCTCGCCGATCGCTCCGACCTGATGGCGTTCGAGGCTAACGCCGCCGTCGAGCTGGCTGCTGCGCTCATCACACCCGGCGACTGGATCTACGCCGACGCCGCCGGCGCCGTGATCGTGCCGGGCGATCACGTGCAGGGCGTACTGGAGGCCGCCGCAGAGCGAGAGCGCGCCGACGCGGCGGAGTCGGAACGAATCCGCCGGACGTATCGCCGCACGCCCTGAGCTCGCGCCGTTACCAGTGCGTTGACATCATCCCCCTTGGCCCCGCCGCGAACTCGGCCTCACTAGGGTGCGCTCTGTGCGTGTCGGAATCCTCACCGGGGGCGGCGACTGCCTCGACCTGAATGCGGTCAGCCGCGCATGCGACTCGAGCGGTTGGGTGACTGGCTTCACGAGCATGGTCGGAGGTACCTGTTCGAACTGCTCGTTCCGACGTCCGAAGCCCAGCTGGCGCTCGTCGGTGGCGACACGGAGACGTACGACACCGAGGGTTCGGCCCTTCGCCAGGCTGCAGGCGATCGACGAGATCTTGTCGGCGGGAGTCGAGCCCGCTATCTGGAATATCGAAGGGCTCGATCGCCCCCGCTCGCGCGAACTGCTCAGGCGGCTGACCGGAGGTGATGGCGGGACGAGGTGGTGGCGGTCGCTCTCGGGAGGGGCGCGGATGATGCCAAGGTCGATCAGTGGCTGCGACAGGCGTGCTCCGGTCGAGGGGTGTGCGGGATTCGCGATCGGCCGGCCGGTGTGGCGTGTAGGCGGACGCCCGGCGAGAGGCCGACACGAGCCGCGAAGCCGCTGTCGAGGGCATCGCCGAGAGCTTCAAGAAGTTCATCGATGTGCACGAACACGCGTCGGCCCAGCTGATAGGAGGCGACAATGCGCATAGGAATCCTGACCGGCGGTGGAGACGTACCGGGTCTGAATGCCTGCATCAAGGCAGTAGTCAACCGAGTCGTCCACGAAGGCCACACGGTGGTGGGCGTCAGGAACGGGTGGGGCGGGCTGCTGCAGGCGAATCCGGACGATCCCGAACAGGCCTCGGGGCACTTCGAGCAACTCGACGAGGCTCGGGTCCGAACCGTCGACCGGTCGGGCGGCACCTTCCTGCACACCGCGAGGACCAATCCAGGCAACGTGCGACCGAAAGAAGTGCCGGATTTCCTCTCGGATGAGGCCGTCGGTGACGGGCCGTTCGACTTCACCCCGCATGCCCTGCGCGTGCTCGAGAGTCAGAAGATCGATGTCCTCATCCCGATCGGTGGTGACGACACCCTGTCCTACGCCCTTCGGATGCACCAGGAAGGGGTTCCGGTGATCGCGATTCCCAAGACCATGGACAACGACGTCCATGGCACCGACTACTGCATCGGGTTCTCGACGGCGGTCACACGTGGCGTCGAGTTCATCCACAATCTCCGAACGAGCACTGGCTCACACGAACGCATCGCGGTGGTGGAGCTCTTCGGGCGCTACAGCGGTGAGACCTCGCTGATCACGGCCTACTTGGCCGGCGTCGACCGGGCCGTGATCTCCGAGGTACCGGTCGACATCGATCGGTTGGCCGAACTACTGATGTCGGACAAGGCGAGGAACCCGAGCAACTACGCCATGATGACCATCTCGGAGGGGGCTGTCGTCGAAGGAGGCGATCTCCATTTGTCCGGCGAGGCCGACGCGTATGGTCACCGAAAGCTCGGCGGCGTTGGTGCCTACACGGGCAAGCTGCTCGAGGAACGCACGGGCCAGGGAATCATCTTCCAGCAGATTGCCTACCTCATGCGGTCGGGGAGTCCGGACTCGCTAGATCTCATGGTCGCCACCAACTACGCGGTGATGGCCGCTGATCTTGCGATCGAGGGCTCATCCGGCCGGATGGTGGCGCTGCGGGGCGGCACGTATACGAACGTCCCGATCGGCGTCACCAAAGACGGCGTGAAGCGAGTGGACGTCGACGAGCTCTACGACTCCGAGAAGTACCGTCCCAAGGTTCGCCACGTGGGCGGCAAGCCGATGTTCCTCTACTGATGGCGGTACTGGGCGCCCTGACCGCTGGAGGCGATTGCCCCGGGCTCAACGCCGTCATCCGCGGCGTGGTGGGTCGGAGCGTAGAGCGAGACGCCGAAGTCGTCGGCGTGCTCAACGGCTGGGAAGGCCTCATGAATGGCCAGGTCCGATCGCTCGATCGGGACGACGTGAGGGGGATCCTCGGCCGGGGTGGCACCATCCTCGGGACCTCGCGACTGGATCCGTACGTTCACGGTGATGGCCTCGCTAGTGTCGAACAGACGCTGCGCAGGACTGGCATCGACACGATGATCGTCATCGGTGGCGACGGTACCCTGCGGTCTGCCCTGCGCCTCCAGGAGGAGGGCCTGCCCGTCGTGGGCGTTCCCAAGACGATCGACAACGACATCGCGGGCACCGACGTGAGCTTCGGCTTCGATACGGCTGTCGAGATCGCCACCGAGGCCATCGATCGCGTCACGAGCACTGCCGAGGCCCACAACCGAATCATGCTCGTGGAGGTCATGGGGAGAACCAAGGGTTGGATCGCGACCTATGCGGGGATTGCAGGCGGCGCTGACGCCATCCTCATTCCGGAGGTGGACTACGACCTCGAAGCTATTGCCGAGATCATCCGGCGCCGTCATCGTCGGGGCCACAGTTACTCGGTGGTGGTGGTCGGTGAGGGAGTGAAGCCACCCGACGACGCCGAGACTCCGCCGGAGGTCGACGCGTTCGGGTTTGCCCGCCTCGGCGGGGTCGCATACCGGATCGCCCCGGTGTTGGAGCGTTTGACCGGGTTCGAGACTCGTGTGACGGTTCTCGGCCACACACAACGCGGCGGCACTCCCACCGCGTTCGATCGGGTGTTGGCGACCCGACTCGGGGTGGCAGCCGCCGACCTGGCGATCGACGGTCAGTCCGGGGTCATGGTGGCGGTTCGGGGTACCGAAATCGTGCCGGTGCCGCTGGCTGAGGCATGTGAGGAGATCAAGGGCGTCAACGAGACACTCTACGGGGTAGCTCGAACGTTCTTTGGCTAACGCCTCAACGCGACGCCTTCCACGTGCCACTGAGCACGGTGCCGCGAAGGTCGTGCCCGACGGGCTCATGCGGTGCTCGACCGTCTCTGCTCGGTGCCGGCACGGCCGGGCGTAGGGCGATATCGCTGATGACGGCGCGCCCGCCAGGGGCGGTGCTAACCTCGCCCCGCCTGTGAGCCGCTCTCTTATCATCTGCGAGAAACCCTCGGTCGCCACCGACGTTGCGAAAGCCCTGTTCGGCGGGAAGGCCTCCAAGAAGCGCGATCACTACGAAGCCGACGAGGCCATCATCGCGCACGCGGTCGGCCACCTTGTCGAGCAGGTCGACCCCGAGGTCTACGAGAAGCGCTGGAAGAAGTGGAACTACGACGATCTTCCCATCGTCCCGGATGACTTCGCCTACCAGCCTCGGGACGATCGCGCGGGCAAGCAGCTTGCGGCTCTCCACAAGCTGATGATGCGCAAGGACGTGACCGAGCTGGTCAACGCCTGCGACGCCGGGCGCGAGGGAGAGCTGATCTTCAAGCTCATCCTGCAGACAGCACCCGAGGAGGCCCGCGCCAAGCCGGTGAAGCGCGCGTGGTTCAGCTCCATGACACAGGGGGCCATTCGCGACGCTTTCGACGCGCTGCGCAATGACGACCAGATGCTGCCGCTCGAGGCGGCCGCCCGCGCTCGAAGCGAGGCCGATTGGCTGGTGGGCATCAACGCGACCCGCGCCGCCACGACCCAGGCCGGCTCGGTCCGCAAGGTGCTCTCGCTCGGCCGGGTCCAGACACCGACCCTCGCGCTGATCGTGAGGCGCGACCTCGAGATCCAGGCCTTCGTACCCGAGGACTACTGGCAGGTCGACGCCGGCCTCCTCGCCGACACCAACGCCGAGTACCGAGGGCTCTGGCACGAGGGCAGCAGGGATCGCCTGAAGAACGCCGAGGAGGCCGAGGCGATCTCGGCAGCGGTCACCGGCAAGGCCGGCGTCATCGCGTCGCTCGAGGTCAAGCCGCAGACCGAGAAGGCGCCGCTGCTCTACGACCTCACAAGCCTGCAGCGGGAGGCCAACCAGCGCTTCGGGTTCTCGGCGCAGCGCACCCTCGGCGCGGCGCAGGCGCTGTATGACCAGCACAAGCTGCTGACCTATCCGCGCACCAGCTCGCGATACCTGTCCGGCGACATGGTCAGCGGGCTCAAGCCACGTGCCAGGCAGGTGGGCGCCGCCGATCCCGTCTACGCCGAGGGCGCCCGGTACGTGCTGGGCCTCGACAAGTTGCCGCTTACGCGTGTCGTGAACGACGCCAAGGTCGGCGACCACCACGCGATCATCCCAACCGAGGGCGACCAAGACCTTGGTGGCCTCTCGCGGGACGAGCGGCGCGTCTACGACATGGTCGCGCGGCGCTATCTGGCCGTCTTCCACCCCGACGCCAAGTTCGAGCGCACGCACGTGGAGACCAGAGTCGAAGAGCATCTTTTCCGCAGCCGCGGCAAGGTGATGACCTTCGCCGGGTGGCGCGCGGTCTACGGCGAGAGTACGGCCGCGACCGACGAGGAGGAGCAGAACCTCCCGCCGCTCGAGGAAGGTCAGACGGTGATCTGCCAGGCGGCCGACGTGCTGGCCAAGCAGACCAAGCCACCCCGCCGCTTCTCGGAGAGCAGTCTGCTGCGGGCCATGGAGACCGCCGGAAAGCTCGTAGAGGACGACGAGGCCGCAGAGGCCATGAAGGACGCCGGCCTCGGCACGCCCGCGACCCGGGCCGCCACGATCGAGCGCCTCATCGATGCCGGCTACGTGGAGCGCGAGAAGCGCAGCCTGCGCGCTACCGAAAAAGGCATCGGCTTGATCACGATGCTCGGCGACCATCTGCTTACCAGTCCCGAGCTGACCGGCCGCTGGGAGCAGCGGCTCAACCGGATCGAGCGTGGCGAGGAGCGCCACGAGGACTTCCGCGGCGACGTGACGAGATTCACCCGCGAGGTCGTCAGCTGGTTCGCCGACAAGGAGCGGGACGACCTGAGGGTGGAGCGCCGCCCGCTTGCTCCATGCCCCAACGAGGGGTGCGAGGGCGAGATCGTCGAGTACCCCAAGAGCTACGGCTGTAACAGCTACAAGGCCAAGGACGATCCCGGATGCGGCTACACCCTCTGGAAGCAGCAGGGCGGCAAGACCATCACTCTCGAAGAGGCGATGGAACACATCGCCGCCGGCCGCTCAAGCAAGGACCTCGAGGCCGAGCGGACGGTCCTCGGCCCTTGCCCGAGCGAAGGCTGCGATGGCGAGATCATCGAGCGCGCGCGGAGCTACGGGTGCACCAGCTGGAAGAGCCGGAACGAGCCCGGATGCGGCTACGTCATCTGGAAGAGCGTACGCGGCCAAAAAGGCGACGTCGACATCGAGGCCGCGACCACGATGGTGGCAGAGGGCAAGACGAACGCCGCTCCGCCCCCATCCAAGGATCCGATCGGGAAGTGCCCCACCCCCGGGTGCGGCGGGGAGATCGTCGAGAACCGGCGGGCCTATGGCTGCACCAGCTGGAAGAGCCGCAAGAATCCGGGCTGCGGTTTCGTGATCTGGAAGCGTGAGCGCGGCCAGGATGGCGAGATCACTCGCGAGCAGGCCGTCGCGAAGCTCGAAGAGGCCCACGCGGAGCAGAAGCCCGGCTCGGGCGAGAGCGCCAAGGTCGCCGAGCAGGCCGCCACAGGCGGTTGACGCCCGCGGAGCTGGCCGACCACCTCGCGAGTCGAGGTACCTACTCCTATTCCCGCGCCTCCGGGCCGGGCGGTCAACGACGCGACCACGTCGAGACGCGAGTCCGACTGAGCATCGGCACGGACGCCACCGAAGGCCTTCCGCCAGCGCTCGCGGAGCGCGTGGTCGAGGTGCTCGGCCTCGATCGCGCCCCCCACCGGGTGATCTCCGCCACAGATCGCAGCCGAGAGCGCAACCGTGCGGCGGTCCTCGACGAGCTCGCCCGACGAGTGGCCCCTGCGCTGACCCCGCCCCCTCCGCCACGCCGCCCGACGCGCCCGACTCGGGCGGCCAAGACGAGGCGCATCGAGTCCAAGTTGCGCCGGGGCACCACCAAGCGCCTGCGCCGTC
>JAOTZF010000022.1 GCA_029861485.1 Thermoleophilia bacterium
GCCTGCGCCATCACCGTGACGCCTGCGGGCGGGGGGAAGGGATCCTCGCCGGCCAGCACGTACGTGGGAGATCCGTGGAAGTGCAGCTGCCGGGCCTGATCGTCGTCGACGACCTCGATCACCGTGACATCGAGCGGAATCCCGCTGGCCTCAGACGCCGCGGACAGCAGCTCGTGGCCCGCCTCGTGCGATGGGCAGTCATGGTTGAAGAGATAGGTCACCGGCAGAGCCTCTGACACGTCGAATATGGTAGCCCGGCTCCTGGGGCAGAGGCCCGCGGGTGCAACACCATGGAACTCCACACCAACAGTCCAATCGGCGTGTTCGACTCGGGGGTCGGCGGCCTTACGGTGCTCGACGAGTGCCTGGCCAGCCTGCCGGGCGAGGACTTCATCTACTTTGGTGACACGGCTTTCTTCCCGTACGGAGAGCGGTCGGTCCAGCAGCTCCGCGCGAGGTCGCTGCGGATCGTCGATTGGCTGCTCGGCCAGCAGGTCAAGCTGGTGGTCGTGGCGTGCAATAGCGCGACGGCGGCGGCCTTGGAGTACCTGCAGACCCAGCGCGAGGTCTCGATCATCGGGGTCATGGCGCCGGAGGCCCACGCGGCGGTGCAGGCCAGCCGCAATCGGCGCATCGGCCTATTGGCCACCGAGGCGACGGTCGCCTCGGGCTCGTATGAGCGGATGGTGCACGCCCACGACGCGGGCGCGCAGGTCACGAGCGTTGCCTGTCCCAAGCTCGCGCCGGCAATCCAGAACGGCGATGCGTTCGACGCCGATCTGCTGGAGCTGGTGCGCGACTACGCGGCGCCGCTGCGCAAGGCAGAGGTGGACACGGCCATTCTCGGCTGCACGCACTACCCGATGATCGACCGTTTGCTGCGCAGGACCCTTCCGGGAGTCACCCTGATAAGCAGCGGCGAGGAGATCGCCCGCGAGGTACACGAAACGCTCGAGCGCAAAACCCTGCTTCGAGGGCTCGGCAAGGAGGGGGAGTACCGGTTCGCGTGCAGCGGCGACCCCGCGGCCTTCGTCGAGTTGGGCTCACGGTTTCTCCAGATGCCGCTCGGGAAGGTCGATCAGGTCGACGTCGACGCCGTCACCGCCAGCTAGTCCGTGGCGGTCGAGCGATACCTGGTCACCCTCACCTCCGAGGACGGTGAGGAGCACGACGCGATTCTGCACATCGACGAGCGGGCCGCTCGTGGCCGCGAGCGAAGGACCGGACGGCGTACGGCGATCGTCCATGCCCATGGCGCGCTGGGGAACTTCCTCGTCGGGACGCTTCGCTTCTTGCCGGGACCGCTGGCCCGGGCGGGATTCCCCGTGCTGGTCGTCGAGACACGGATGGCAAACGTTGGGCAGCTGTTTGGCGGTGGGCTCTTCGATGACGCGACCTTCGACGTCCACGCCGGCGCCGAGTGGCTGCGCACAAACGGTTTTCGGCGGGTGATTGCGTCGGGTGTCTCGAGTGGCGCGGCGCTCGTCATCCGGTACGCGGCGAGTCGCCATGTGCCGTATCTGCGAGGGGTGATAGCGCTCTCGACTCCATGGGGCCTTCCCCAGTCCATGCGTCAACGGTCCGAGCGCTACGGGGCGGAGCCGTCGTATCGGGAGATGACGCGCATCGTGCGTGATGCCCTCGGGGATCCCCACCCGGCGGAGCGCGACCGGATCTTCGTCATCGAGAAGACACGTGGACCCACCCGTACGCCCGCGCACAGCGAGGTCTACACATACCGGACGTGGTGGAGCACGCGGGGCCCGAACGCTCTCGGTGCGATGTCCTTCCGTCAGATCGGACAGATCTGGGCTCCGATCTGCCTGGTGCAGGGCTCGGGCGATGATTTGGTGAGCGTCGGCGAGACGTACGCTCTGGCGCGCGTGGCGCGACGGGCAGGTAACGATCAAGTTGACGTTGAGATAGTTCCCACTGCGGGCCATTTGTTCCGGGGGCACGAGATGGCTGTGATCAACACGGTGACGCGGTGGCTACGGGACCGCGCTTAGTTCCGCGGCGCCGGGGGCGCTCACCGGGCCTTCGTCGCATCCCCCGCTTCGGCGTCGAGGACCGCGACATGCGTACCGAGCCGCTTCAGCTGGAGACCAAGGACGGCAAGTGGTGGGACGGCATGCTGTTCGAGCCGAGGGGTGCCCGTCGCACCGCCCAGGCGTGCCTGGTGGTCCACGGCGCGGTGGGGAACTACCTCCAAGGGTTTCCGCGCCGGCTTGCGTTCGGTCTGGCCGAGCGCGGTCACACCGTCTTGTCGATCAACACGCGCATGGCGAACTACGGCGCGCTGTTCGGCGGTGGCCTGCTGCACCGTACCCCCGCCGACATCGACGCGGCGGTGGATGCGCTACGGCGGCGCGGCTACAAACGCATCATTCTCTGTGGCTACAGCATGGGCGCGACCATGGTCACCTACTACCAGGCCACGGTGGCTCCCCCCGAGGTGAAGGCGCTCTGCACGTTCGCCCATCCGTGGTCGCTGCCCGACTCGCTGCGCCGGCGCTGGGACCGGTTCGGGGCCCGTCCATCGTATGAGGTCGTGGCTGAGCGCGTCCGAGCGGCGCTCGGTAACGAGCCCGAGGACCCCACGAACGACCGCATCATGCTGGTGCACCGCAGTCAGGGCCCAAGCGATCGACCAGAGCACACCGAGCTGTGGACCTACTCCACGTGGTGGTTCAGCCGCGGCCCCGAGGCCGATGCGGCCTGCTCCTGGCGGTGGATCGATCGGGTGAAGGTACCCGTCGCCCTGATCCAGGCCGGCTCGGATCCGCTGATCGCCGACCATGAGGCCTCTCGTCTTGCTGAGCTCGCTCGCAGCCCGGGGGTGCGCCCGGTGATCGTGCGTCAGATTCCCGGCGCCAATCACATCTTCGATCGTCGCGAGTCCGAGGCGGTACGTGCGGCCTCCGACTACATCGACCTACTGGACGAGATTCAGGACGACGGCAAGGGCTTCGCGCTGTCGAAGGTCTCTGCCGAACGAGGCTAGGTCCGCCCTTCAGGGCCGTGTAGTCAGCGCCGCGTGATCAGCTGCTGGAGCATTTGGTCCTGTAAAGAGCGGCCATACAGGTACGGAATGCCGTTCATCAGCATGGCGAAGGTCAGCTCGCGGTTGGGCCCCGACTTGGATCGGCGCGGCTGGATGTAGCCGGCCAGCGTCGAGGTCGATGGGAAGAACAGCGTTCCGGTCTTCGCCTGGGCGCGGCCCTGCGTCGCGGACCCGCTGAGGCGCCGCCCGAGCGTGCCGGTCTTGCCGAGCACCGGCAGGCCGCGCTTGAAGAGGCGAAAACGCGCGTGGGTGCGCATGGCCTGGAGGTAGTCGACCACCTCGTGTGCAGCCGCGCGGTTCCTGGGGTCGAGGCCCGACCCGTCGGCCAGGTTCACCAGCGATCCCTTCTCGGCGGCGTACTTCTGGGCCGTGCGCGTGCCGGCGCCGTTGCTTCCGCGGCCGACCCACTCGATCAAGGCCTGGGCTTTCGCGTTGTTGGAGGGCGCGAGGATCTCCCGCACCAGACGCCGGGTGGTGATGCGATCCAGCGCGGCGCCCACCGTGAAGATCTTGGTGACCGACGCGAGCACCAGAGGGCGTCGTGTTCCCGCGGCGTAGAGCGTCCGCCCCCAACGGTCGCGAATGATCACCGATGAGGTCGGCCCCGCCTTTGCGCTCAGCCGGCTGAGCGAGCGGCGAAGCCTCGGCGAGAGCGGCTCCAGGTCAGGCACCGAACGCAGCTCGGTCACCGGCACCCATCCCCGCACGCCTCCTCCGAAGCCGACGCGAGCCCATGGCCTGCCTTCCGGGCCACGTCGTACCCGCAAGACCCGTCCGGCAACGCGTCGGGACGGGCTGACGGCGACATCTGCGGCGCCCCCCCCGGACCTCTGAGAAGCGGCTCCCGATCGAAGAAGGTGCGCACCCACCCGGTCTCGAGGGCAGGATCGCTGTGCAGTCCGTCCTTGGCGAGATCGGGGGAAGGTGCATCGGGTGGCACCTCGAGGTCCACCTCGGCTGCACGGGCCGACCCGGCGCCGAGCAGCAGCGTGGCAGCGGCGGCCCAGACGAGCTGGCGTGCGGTGGGGAGAGCGCACATGGTCGGCCACGGTACCTCGGCTACCGGTCGGGCCTCACCCGATGTGTTGACTAGTTTCGCTGCTGGGACGCGTCGAGTGCGGCCACGGTCTCGACGAGCTGGACTGCGGCCTTGCCGCGCAGGCGCACGTCGGCCACGCTGTCATACGGCGTGTCTCCCTCGGTCAGGATCGCGAGCTTCCCGCCCCGACGACGCACGATCGACGGCAGCTCGCTGACCGGTGCGACCTGGAGCGACGACCCCACCACCAAGATCACGTCCGCGCGTTCGGCCGCCTCGTAGGCGGCGCTGATCTCCGCCGCGGGCAGAGACTCACCGAACATCACCACACCGCTCTTCAGCTGGAAACCACAGGCGTCGCAGCGGGGTACTCCGTCGGCCGCGCCGTCGGCCTTCACCACCAGCTCCTCGAGGGTGGTCATTGCCTGGCACTGCAGGCATTCGCCGCGACTGAGCGACCCGTGGACCTCGATCACATCGGTGCTACCGGCCCGGCTGTGCAGGCGGTCGATGTTCTGGGTGACCAGCGAGTGCAGAACGCGGCGGCGCTGCAACTCCGCGATGGCCTCGTGCGCGGGGTTCGGCGCGACTGCGCTCAGCATGTCGATGCGCGGCCGGTGGAACTGCCAGAAGCGCTCCGGCTTGCGCAGGAAGGTCTGGAGCGACGCGACCTCCATCGGGTCGAACCTCTGCCACATGCCCTCGGCGGAGCGGAAGTCCGGGATGCCGCTCTCGGTGGACATGCCGGCGCCCGTCAGCGCAATGGCGTGCTCGGCGTCAGAGAGCAGCTGGGCGAGGGCCTCAGGGCTGTCGTCCATGACGGCCAGGGTACCGACTATCTTTGAGCGCGTGCGCCACGACGGACGCAGAGCCGACGAGCTGCGGCCCGTGAACATCATCCCCGGCTTCGTCTCCCAGGCCGACGGCAGCGCGCTGATCGAAGTCGGCGGCACCAGGGTGATCTGCACGGCCTCCATCGAAAGCGGAGTGCCCGGCTGGCGCGAGGGCTCGGGCCTTGGTTGGCTGACCGCCGAGTACGGCATGCTGCCGGCGTCGACTGGCCGGCGCCGTCATCGCGACGTGAGCCGCGGCAGGCTCGACGGCCGCAGCACCGAGATCCAGCGCCTCATTGGCCGTTCGCTGCGGGCGGTCTTCGACCCGGCGGGCATCGGCGAGCGAACGCTGTGGCTCGACTGCGACGTGTTGGAAGCAGACGGCGGTACGCGCTGCGCGTCGATCTGCGGCGGCTTCGTGGCGGCGCAATTGGCGCTCGGGAAGCTCGACGACCTACCGGGCGAGCCCTTCCGCGACAGCGTCGCGGCGGTAAGCGTCGGCCTCGTGGACGGCACTCCCGTGCTCGATCTGGATTACACCGAGGATTCCGCCGCCCAGGCCGACGTGAACGTGATCATGACCGGTGGCGGCGATCTGATCGAGGTGCAGGCGACAGGGGAGGGAGCGACCTTCACGCGCGATCAGCTGACCGACTTGCTGGATCTTGCGGCCGCGGGTGTCTCCGGGCTGACCGACCACCAAAACGAGGCTCTGGCGTGAGCAAGGGGCGCATCGTTCTCGCCACGGGCAACGCCGACAAGGTGCACGAGCTGAGCCGGCTGCTCTCCGACTACGAGGTGACGGCGGCTCCGGACGGTTTCGATCCCGAGGAGACCGGCACCACCCTCTTTCAGAACGCTTTGGTCAAGGCCGAGGCACTGCGGCCCGCGGTCGATCCGGATGTGATCGTGGTGGCCGACGATTCCGGCCTGTGCGTCCATGCTCTTGGCGGTCGCCCCGGCGTGTTCAGCTCGCGCTACGCGGGTCCTGACGCGACGTACTCTGACAATTGCCTTCGCCTGATGGAGGAGCTCGAGGGAGTCGAGGACCGAGGCGCCGCGTTCGTTGCCGTGCTCGTCGGGCTGCTGCCCGATGGCAGCAGCGTCGTGGGCTGTGGCATCTGCGCGGGCACGATCACCTTGGCTATGCGGGGCGAGGGCGGCTTCGGCTACGACCCGGTGTTCCAGCCGATCGGCGACGACCGGACGATGGCCCAATTGACCACCGACGAGAAGGCCGCAATCTCGCACCGAGGGCGCGCCGCGCGGCGTCTGGTGAGCGCGCTTGTGGGCCGGTGAGGCAGTTTTTGGCGCGGTTTCGGTGCCTGTGGCTATCCTGCACGGCCGTGTCCGGGCTTCCATCATCCGCACGCCTGCTTCCCCGATAGTGGTCAGCGCGCCGCACTGGCCTCCCGTCAGCCGCATCATCTCGTGGTTGGTGACGGCCCTCGTCATAGGCTGGCTGATCGTCTACAACGTCTTGCGCTTCGCCGGCGGGGCGCCCTCCGAGGTGGCGAGCCAATCCTTCCTGGGCGGCATCGTGCTCGGGGTGATCGGCTTCGGCGTGGCGCTGTTCGTCTATCGCCAGCTGGCGCGAAGCGGCCGGCTGAAGGCCCGCGGCCCGGCCCTGGTTCCGGAGCCCGACCAACTCGCCGACGATCAGCGCAGCGCGCTGAAGATCGCGGGCCCGTTCGTGGCCGTGCTCGCCGCGGCCGGCGTGGGCATGGGGGTGTTCCTCGGTGCACAGTGGCTGCAGGACACGCCCGACGAGCGCGCAACGACCATGTTGATCCTCGCGCTCTGGAACCTGCTCATCGGGGCATGGCTGTCGGATGAGTACGTCCATATGCGCCGCCTCGAGGGCGAGGGCCTCGACGCCGTGGGTCTCGGCGCCCTGATCACCGCGGTGCTGGCGAGCGTGGGCCTGGCGCGCGACATGGCACCGCTCGGACAGGTCGCGCTGATCGTCATCGCCTCTGTCGCGGCAGTTCTGGTGTACTTCGCCGTCTGGCGCCTGACCCGCCGCAGCCCCGCGCCGTGGCTGGCGATCGTATCGGTCGTCATCGGCATCGCCGCGATCGTCCTGCCGCTCGTGTCCTAGGGCATGGCCGATTCCCGGGTGCGGCTCGTGTGCCCCCTCTGCGATGCCGTCGTGAGCGACGGTCCACCTCCGGCACCCGGCGCCTGCCCAGGTTGCGGCGCTCGCTTCGTCGGCGATGGCGAGTCTGCTCCGGCCGCCGTGGAGCAGGGGCTGTCCGAGCTATCGGTCGACGGAGTCGGTGCGCAGGAGCTCGTAAACGCCCTTTTCACGGTCTCTCCCGAGCGCTGCCGGAAGCTCGGTGTGACGATTGCCTCTGACGAGCGGGAGGGCTTCTACCGTTGGTGGCTCTTCCTCGCGGCGGGGCGCGATGCGCGGGATCAGCTCGAGACGCTCCTGGCGGAGTCCTGTAAATAGCGCTTCTTGGGCACGGCGATGCGGGCCGGGCATGAGATAGGCGGAATTTGCGACAAACTCCGTGCCCAGCGCCTCTCAGGACGGGCAAAGATCGCCTCCTAAGGGGTCGTTTTCACGCTCAGCGAGCGGGTTTATCGCATCGTGGACCCCCAGAGGCCGTGTCGTCAGGACCCGTTGTTAGCGTGGCTCGCGATCCGCTACACAGGCGGCCCAAGTCGGGCCGGCCGACGACGAAAGCGAGAGATTCATGACCAAAGCGGAGTTCGTTGATGACGTCGCCGAACGGGCCGATCTGAGCCGAGCCGACGCCAAGCGGTCGGTCGAAGCGTTCCTCGAGGCGATCGAGGACGCGCTCAGCTCCGGCGAAGAGGTGCAGTTCGCCGGTTTCGGGAAGTTCTCGACCTCGGATCGTCCGGCGCGCGAGGGTGTCAACCCGCGTGACCCCCGTGGGCCCAAGATTCAGATTCCGGCGCGGCGAGTGCCGAAGTTCAGCGCCGGCGCTGCGCTGAAGGGCGCAGTCGACCGCTAGTCGACCTCGCGCGCGCCCGGCGCCGCGGCTGTCGCAATGACAGCCACGGCGCTCGGGGCGCTTTTCATCATCCTGGTCGGCGTCGTCCTGCGACGGGCCGGGCTGCTACGTCAGGAGGACGGTCCGGCGCTCGTTCGGATCGTGCTCTACGCCGCGCTGCCGGCGCTGGTCTTCCTCATCCTGATTCGCGCGGATCTCGACGCGGAGCTGGCATTGGTGCCCGTCGCCGCGTGGCTGGTGCATGGGGTGATGCTCGCGACCTGTTTCGGGCTTGCTGCGCTCTGGAGCATGGACCGACCACTGACCGGCGCCTTCGTCACCTCCACGGCGGTAGGCAACACGGGCTTCTTCGGTCTGCCGCTGATCGCCGCGTCCGGTGCGGGGGTCTCGCTGCCGGCGGCGGTGATGTACGACGCCCTCGGTACCGGAATCATGACCTTCACCACCACCGTGGTGATCGCCAGCGCCTTCGGCGAGCGCGGCAGCGGCGCCGCCATCGACTGGGAGCGCCTTGGGCGCGCGCTGTCGTTGCCGCCGATGTGGGCCCTGGCCATCGGGATCGCAGTCAACCTGATGGGTGTCGACACGCTCCCGATGGCGATCGAGCGCCCGCTGGAGCTGCTGTCGGCGGCCGTGCTGCCACTGGTGATGCTCTACGCGGGTCTGATCATCGACGCTCGCGACCTGCGGCAGTTCTGGGCGGTCGTGACCGCCTCGGCCATCCTGCGACTTGGTATGGCGGCCCTCGTCGGCCTGGGCGTGGGCCTGGCGTTGGGGCTCCGCGATGAGCTGCTTCGGACCGTCGTGCTCATGGCCGCGATGCCCACTGCCATGATGTCGCTCGTCATCGGCAGCGAGTTCAAGGTGCGCTACGAGATGATCGCCGGCGCCGTGTTGGTGACGACGCTGCTCTCGACGATGACACTGCCGTTGATTCGAAGCCTGCTGACGTGACCACCCATTTCGCCGATCGGCTCGCGACCGCCGTCATGCGGCGCGAAAGCCAGATCGTGGTGGGCCTCGACCCCCACCCTCAAAGCGTCGCCGGCGGTTTGGCCGGCGCCGAGGACCTCTGTCGTCGCGTCATCGCCACGGTGGCGCCGGCAGCCGTTGCGGTGAAGATTCAGATCGCCTGCTTCGAGCGCTACGGGGCCGAGGGCTGGGCGGCATGGCAGCGGCTTGCCGCTTTCGCGGCCGATGCCGGCCTGCTGGTCATCGCCGACGCCAAACGGGGGGACATCGGACTCACCAGCCAGGCGTACGCGGCGGCCCTGCTCGATGGCCCCGTCGATGCCCTGACGGTCAACCCGATGATGGGCGACGATGCGGTCGCGCCGTTCATTGCGCGTGCCGCACAGACCGGGCGTGGCGTCTTCGTGCTCGTGCGCACCTCGAACCCCGGCGCGGCTTTGTTGCAGGACGTCGAGCTGGCCGACGGCCGGCTCTGGCACCAGCTGCTCGCGGACGAGGTCTCTCGCTGGGGCGCTGAGCTGGTCGGCGAGAGCGGACTGTCATCGGTTGGAGCGGTGGTCGGAGCGACCGTGCCCGAGCATCTCGTCGACCTTCGCGCCCGTATGCCTCAACAGCCTCTGCTGCTTCCCGGTGCGGGTGCCCAAGGAGGGCGCCCCGAGGATCTCGCCGCAGCCTTCGCGAACCACCCGGCCGGCGGTCTCGTGACCGCCAGTCGATCGATCATGTTCGCCGACCGGCCCCAGGAGGCGGCCGAGGACCTGCGCTCTCGGGTCCAAGCGGTGCTCTAGGTCAGAACGTGACCCGAGCGGTGCAGCGTTCGCCTGTCTTGGGGTTGAGGGTGGTCGCGACGAAGCGGTCCTTGCCGCTGAGGTTGCGCACGAGCTTGCGTGCTTCGAATGATCCGCTGGGCGGCCTCGTGCGATAGGCCTTGCGCAGAACCGGGCGGCCGTTGCGCTTGACCGCGACGCCCCACCGTTGTCCGTTGCGGTTCTGATCCACCTCGAACTCCATCTCGATGCGGTTGCGGTCCTCGCCTTTGACCTTGATCTTCGCCCGGCTGGACCCGGTGCAGGCGCCCGCCTTGCGGATCTCGCGCCGCTTGGCTCGGCGATCCGATCGGTCCTCGCTCCGCGAGGTGCTCTCGTCGGACCGATCGGACGACCTGTCGTTCGATCGCTCTTCGGACCGGTCCGAAGAGCCGTCGTCCGAGCCGCTTGATGCCGCTGCCGTCCCACCGACCGCGAACAGGGCCCCGACAGCAAGACAGCTTCCGATGGTGATGAGAATCGGTGAGCGCTTCATGGTTGCCTCCCAGAGGATGCCGGCGGCGATGCCGGCTCGTTGCGACGACGTTAGGCGTGTTCGGCTTTAGCTACGGCAAACGCAAAGGAAGACTCGGTAAACAAAGGCCAAAGCCGGTGGGGCGACTCAGCCTCGGGCGGGACCCGTCGTGCCGGCGGTCAGCTCCGCTACCTCACCGACGCGCACGGCACCGTGGCGGGCGGCAACTACCCGTTCGTAGCTACGCTCGCCGACCCCCCTGGAGGTCACCTCGCTCGAGTTCCTCGCGGCCGACCACGACGTGTACGCGCTACGCCCTACGAACTCCGCTCAACCCGATGTGGGCTTCTACTCCGAAGACGCGGCGTTCTGCTACCCGGGTGGCGAGGGGCGGGTCTGAACCCCTAGCCGGCGAGTACTTCACTCAGGAGCTCAGGAGGGCTGGCGATGATCGCCCGCTCTTCGATGAGGACGATCGGCCGCTGGAGCAGGCGGGGATGCTCGACGAGCAGCTCCACGATGGAGTCGGTCCGCTCCAGTCGCGCCGGGTCGATGCCCGGCTCTCGAAAGTGCGTTTCGCGCCTGACGAGGGTATCGGCGGGCTGGTCGAGCTTGGCGATGATTTCGTGGAGCTCGCATGCGCTTGGCGGGTCGTCGAGATAGCGCACGACCTCGTACGCGACGCCGGCTGCGTCGAGCAGCTCGCACGCCCCGCGACTCTTGCCGCAGCGAGGGTTGTGGTAGATGCGTGGAACCTGCACCGGGGTCGCCGTAGCGGGTGCCGCCGGTAGCATCGGCCCCCATGCGTTGGCGTCTTCGAGCAGCGGTTGTGGTTGCGGCTCTGGTCGCCACCCCGGCCGCCCACGCGGTGGCTGCCCCGCCCGAGGTGACTGCGAGCTCATACGTGCTGGTGGACCCCCGTACCGGGGACGAGCTCGCCGCGCGTTCTCCGAGCGCTCGTTCGGCCATGGCGAGCACGACGAAGATCATGACCGCGCTCCTCGCCTTGGAGCGCGCCAAGCTGGACGACATCGTCACGGTGCCTGCCAGCGCGACCATCGGGGGGACCACCGCCGGGCTCGGAGCGGGAGAGCAGCTGACGGTCGGTGACCTACTCACCGCGCTCATGGTCGGTAGCGGCAACGACTCGGCGCTCGCGCTGGCGGAATTCGTCTCCGGGAGCGAGGACGCCTTCGTCGAGGCCATGAATGCCCGCGCGTCTGAGCTCGGGCTGCGCGGGACCCGGTTCGCCAACCCCCATGGCCTCGACGAAGGCGGTCACTACTCCACCGCCCGAGACCTGGTGACCCTCGCGCGCGAGGCGATGAAGAACGAGGTCTTGGCAGGGCTCGTAGACGACCGGCGAGCATCGATTCCCGGTCGCGACGGCTCCGGAACCCGCAACCTCGTGAGCAAGAACGATCTGCTCGACCTCGACCCGTCCGCGGACGGGGTCAAGACCGGCTTCACGAACCAGGCCGGCCACGCCATCGTCGCCAGATCGACCCGCCGTGGCGTGGGCTCCCTCTACCTCGCCTTGCTCGGCTCGAGCGGGGAGCGAAGGCGCGCCGCGGACTCCAAGCGGCTTCTGGATTGGGGTTTTCGCCAGTTCTCATTCGGGACACTCCTGACCGGTGGGCGAGCGCTGGCGAGCGTTCAGGTGCTGGGCACGGGGGGTGAGCGGGTCGAGCTCGTGGCGAAGCGTCCGGTTACCGCGCCGCTCAGGGTAGGCACG
>JAOTZF010000023.1 GCA_029861485.1 Thermoleophilia bacterium
GATTGCTGGTGTGCCGGAAATCCCTGCGAGTGAGGATGTTCTCGTAACCGGGCACGCACGTAAAACTCCAGGGGAGAAGATCGATGAGCAAGCGACGTCGTCTGACTGCATTCCTCGCGGTCGGTGCAATTGGTGCGGGAGCCGCCCTCGCGGGGCCTGCACTCGGTCACGACCCAAAGTCCGAGTCCGGTTCGCATAACGGTGAGAAGGCCGCCGAGAACGGGTCTGTCGATCCGGCCAAGGCCGAACGGCGCGCGGCCAAGCGCGCGGAGCGGATGGCGCGTCGGGCAAACCGTCGGGCGTTCCGGCGCGAGGTCCGCAAGGTCGGCCGGATGGCTCGTCGCTCGATGAAGCACTGCCACATCGCTCCCGACCGGCTACTGACCTCCGAGACGAGCAAGCATCTCGGTCTGATCAAGCAGATTATTGATCTGCATGTGGAGGAGGGGGACCTCTCTCCCGAGCGGGCGGAGATGAAGTACGCCCGCTGGCAGCAGCAGGTCACGGTCCGCACGGCCATGCGGACCGCTCGCTGGGCTCCGGTGCTGGAGCTCTTCGGAGTCGACAGTCGCAAGGCGCTCCGTGACATGAAGGAGCAGGCTGGCGGCTGGCGCGAGCTGCTCGAGGCCAAGGACCTGAGCCGTAAGGAGCTGTGGACGGCCAAGCGCGAGGGCATGATCGACCGCTGGCAGGTGGTGGTCGACCTCTGCAACTCGGGCATGGACGGCGAGAAGCCCGCCGACGGCGAGGAACCGGCCAATGGGAAGAAGCCGACGAACGGCGAGACTCCAAAGGGCGGCACGGAGCCGACCAACGGAGAGGCTCCGGCCGAGCCGTCCGCCAGCAAGGGCTCGACGGTTCCGGCCGCCTAACCGAGCCCGACAGGGGGCGCATGCCTCCGTCGACCGCAGGGCGTAGCGGAGTGGGATAGGGGAGTCCGGCTCCGCCGCGCCTCGTGTCGTGTCACGGCGGCCCCCCGCTCAGGGTGCGCGCTGACGTATCCTCCCCATATGACGCTCTACGAGGCGCATGACTGCTGGAAGTGCGTCGAGGTCCGCGAGGTTCTCGACCGTCTGGGTCTGGAATACGACACCGTTCAGACGCGCGGAAACGCCGCGGCTAAGGCCCTGATGCTCGGGTTGATGGGTGACCCCGTTCAGGTGCCGATGCTGGTCGATGGGGAGCTGGCGGTCTGGGATCGTCGCCGAGTCATCGCCTACCTCGAGCAAACCTACGGTGAGGACACAAGCGGCACCCCGTGGCAGCAGCTGCCGGTGTTCATGGGCGGCTCGTGCTCCACAGACGGTGTCTGCGAGCTTCCGCAGGAAGACGCGCGTGCCTCAGCGGCTCGTCCGCTCGACGACCACTAGCTGAGCCTGCGCCGAAAGTCCGCGTCCTGCGGCCCAGCGGCTGGCCCCGGGCTCTGCCCGTGAGGCGGTCGGATAACGTGTGACCACGGCGACCACCGGAGGTTCGATGTCCGTACTCACTGACGAGCAGGTGCGCGCGAAGCTGGCTGATCTTCCTGGCTGGCGCGCCGAAGGCACGGCGATCGTCAAGGAGTTCGCTTTCGGTGACTTCATGGGCTCGATCGGCTACATCAACCGCCTGGCCGAGGTCGCCGAAGACGCGAACCACCACCCCGATCTGTCGGTGAGCTGGAACCGCGTGATCGTGCAGTGGAGCTCGCACGAGAAGGGCGGCGTCACCGAGTTCGATCTGGAGATGGCCGCCAAGTCGGACAACCTCGCCTGACGTGATCTACCGGCGGCTTCTTCGGCCGCTTCTGTTTCGGCTGGACCCCGACCCCGCCCACCGGGCGGCCATCGCCGCGCTCACTCATGGCCACCGGGTGCTGCGTACCCCTGCCGCGTCGCGGGATCCGCGTCTGGCTCAGCAGGTGCTCGGACTGCACTTCCCGAACCCGGTTGGGCTGGCGGCCGGCTTCGACAAGCTCGGCACTGCCGTCGCGGCGTGGCCGAAGATCGGCTTCGGCTTCGCCGAGATCGGATCGGTGACCGCATACCCCCAGCCGGGAAACCCGCCACCGCGCATGTTCCGGCTGCCCGCCGATGACGCCCTCATCAACCGCATGGGGTTCAACAACGACGGCTCCTCACGCACCGCCGGCAGGCTGCTGGTGGCCAAGCGGCGCGGTCGCATCGGCGAGATTCCCCTCGGCGTCAACATCGGCAAGTCGAAGATCACTCCGGCCGATCAGGCTGCAGGCGACTACGTGGCGTCGCTTGAGGCGCTGTGGCCGGTTGCCGACTACGTGGTGGTGAACGTCAGCTCCCCGAACACGCCCGGACTGCGCGACTTGCAGGAGAGTTCCGCGCTGGCGGAGATCGTGCGCGCGCTGCAGGAGGTGAACGTCCGTCGGTCCGAGCTGGAGCAGCAGCCGGCGCGCCCCATCCTCGTGAAGATCGCTCCGGATCTGAGCGACGCGCAGGCCGACGCAGTGGTCGACCTGGCGCTGGAGCTCGGAATCGAGGGCATGGTCGTGTGCAACACGACCCTGAGCCGCGACGGCTTGAGGAGCGACCGCGCCATCACCACCGAGGTGGGCGGCCTGAGCGGGCGACCGCTGGCGGCCAGGAGCACCGAGCTCGTGCGGCGGGTGTCACGTCGCGGCGGCGAGGCCCTGGTCGTGATCGGCGTGGGCGGCATATTCAGCGCCGAGGACGCCTGGCAGAAGATCACCGCCGGCGCCTCGCTGGTGCAGCTCTACACCGGGCTGGTCTATGAGGGGCCGGGTTTGGTCGCGCGAATATGTGAGGGGTTGCTCGCGCGCGTCCAGCGCGCGGGGATGACATCGATCGCCGACGCCGTCGGCGCGGAGAACTAGAGGCACGCCCTGGAGCTGAACGACCTGGCCATCGTGGTGGTCGCGCTCGCGCTCGCGAGCGTGCTCTCCACTCGCCTGGGCCTGTCGGCCATTCCCGCCTTCATCATCGTGGGCGTGCTCATCGGCGAGCACCCGCCGGCGGGCCTCCCGAGCCTGATCGAGGGCTCCGACGGCATCGAGCTGCTCGGAGAGATCGGCATCGTTCTGCTGCTCTTCTATCTCGGGCTGGAGTTCTCGCTCGAGCGCATCACCCAGGCCGGGCGCCTGATGGCGATCGGCGGCGGCATCGACCTGGTGGTGAACGGAGCGCTGGGCTTTGCCGTCGGCGTGATCCTGTTCGGGCTCGGGCCGGAGGCGCTGCTGATGGCGGGAGTGATGTACGTGAGTAGCAGCGGCATCATCTCGCGCGCGCTCTTCGACTTCCGTCGCTTGGCCGATGACGAGACCGACCTCGTGCTCGGGATATTGGTCTTCGAGGACCTGGCCATCGCGTTGTTCCTGGGCATCGCCGCCGCCGTCGCCACCGGCGAGGCCGTCGGTGCCACCTCGATTCTCGGCACGGGCGCTCTGGCGCTCGGTTTCGTCGTCGCGGTGCTCATCATCAGCAAGTACGCCGACCGGCTGATCGACAAGATCACCCCGCGGCTCGACGCCGAGGAGATCGTGCTGGGTGCGCTGGGGGTCGCGTTCGTCGGTGCGGCGCTCGGCGAGCTGGCGGGAGTCTCGGAGGCCGTGGGCGCTCTGCTTGCCGGCGTCCTTATGTCGGGAACGGCGGCGCGAGACCAGATCGGCGCCCAACTGCTGAGCATTCGCGACTTCGCCGCGGGCATCTTCTTCTTCGCGTTCGGCGTGCAGGTCGATCTGGGCCGGCTGCCCGATGTGGTGGGGTGGCTGCTGCTCGCAGTTCCCCTTGCGGTCATCGGCAAGGTCGCCGCCGGATACGTCGCCGGCAGAGTGTTGCGCTTCCGCCCTCGCCAGAGCGTTAACACGGCCGCCGCACTGGTGGCGCGAGGCGAGTTCTCGATCATCCTTGCCCAACTTGCGGTTGCCGGCGTCGCGCTGGATCCCGCGTTTCGGGATCGGGTGGGGGCCTTTGCAGGGATCTTCGTTGTGGTCACCGCGGTCCTGGGAGTGGTATTGATGAGGGAGTCGCGCACGATCGGACGGGCCGTGTTCACGCGACGACCTCGGCGGCGACGGAACCAGGGAACGAGTCATGGTTGACGTGGAAGAGACACGCCTACCCGGCGTAGGCACCAAGTTCACGATCCAAACGGCGCGCGACGAGAAGATCTGCTCGGTCGTCCACCTGGACGGCCTGCGCGAGATCTACGCGTACGAGAACGAAGACGAGGAGCCCCACGTCATCGTGCTCAACGACGAGGAGGCGCGGCAGCTCGGCGCCATCCTCGGAGGGGTGGTCTACCGGCCTCAGCTTGTGGAAGACCTCGAGCTCGCGATCAAGGACCTCTTCATCGAGTGGATCGAGGTGCCGGCCAATAGCCCCATCGTCGGGCTTACCGTCGCCACCTGCCGCATCAGGTCGACCACCGGCGCGACCATCGTGGCGATCCTGCGCGATTCGGGCGCGCTGGCCATGCCTCATCCCGACGAGGTGCTCCGGGCCGGCGACGTGATGGTCGTCATCGCCCGCCCCGACACCGTCCCGGCGATCCGCAAGCTCATCGAGACTGGACCGCCGGCCTGAGGGTTCTCGGGGCCACCGTCATAGCCGGTAGGCCGCCATGGCCGTGACCTGGCGACGCGGCCCATTCCGAGGCGGCTCGCTTCGGGGCGTCCTTGGACGCCTGGCCTTGTTGACCGCCTTGGCGGTCGCCGTGCTCGCAGGCGTGGCGATCATCGGGACGATTCTCGCGGCGCTCGAGTACCGCGACGCCGCCCAAGACGGCTTGGTGCAGGAGCAGGCCGCCGACCAGGTGCTGCTGGACATGCTCAACGCCCGCGCCGGCAACGACGGCTATGCGATCACCGGCCGCGGCGACTACCTGCCTCCTTGGCAGCAGGCCAACGCGAGGTACGACGACGATCTCGAGGCATTGCGCGCCACGGTTGGAGACAGCGCGACGCTAATGCTGGCCGTCGACGAGGTCGAGACCACCGCGAATCGCTGGTTCGCAGAGGCCCGGGAGCTGGTTCAGCTGCGTCGTCAAGGCCGCCAGCGAGAGGCGCTTGCCCGGTACAACGACGACATCAGCCTGCAGCGCTTCGAGCAGTTCCGGACCGCCCACGATCAGCTGATCGTGGCGGTCGAGATCGAGCGCATCGACCGGCTCGCTCGCGCGGACCGACGGCGCGACATCACGATCTGGGGCGCCGCCGCCGCGGGTGTGATCGCCGTCATCCTGATGGGCTCCGCGGTGCGGCAGGTTTGGCGCCGGGTCGGGCGGCCGGTGCGCGCCATCTCCGAGGGTGTGATCCGGGTGACGCGCGGCCGGCTGCAGACGCCCGTGCCCGAGCAGCGAACGGCGGTACGCGAGCTCGCCGAGCTGGTGGACGGGTTCAACGACATGCAGCGCCAAGTGCTGCAGCAGCGCGAGGCCGTCGCCGCGGCCGCCCAGCGTGAGGCCGGGCAGGCCACCGAGCGGCGCCTCTGGCAAACCGTGCAGTCCGGACTGTTGCCGGACCGTCTGCCCTCCCAGCGAGGCCTGAGGATCGCCGCGGGCTACCAGCCGGCTGAGAAGGCCCTGCTGATCGGCGGCGACTTCTACGACTCGGTGCTGCTCGCCGACGGTCGGGTGGCCCTGATGGTCGGCGACATGGCAGGCCACGGCGCTCCGGCCGCCGCCCGCGCGACCGGTCTGCGCTTTGCATGGCGCACTCTCGTCGCGGCAGACCCTGATCCCGCGCACGTGCTGACGGGTCTCAACAACCAGGCCGCGAACCCCTCAGATCGTGCGGAAGGGCTTTTCGCGTCGATGCTCCATGCCGTCGTCGATCGCCAGGGCGCGGTGGAGTACGCGCCGGCAGGCCATCCACCGCCGATCGTTCTCACGCCGGACGGCTGCAAGGTGCACGAGCCGGAGTCGTGGGGCCCGCTGCTGGGGGTCGTCGACTGGGCCGAGTGGCCGGTAACCCGCCTCAACCTTGAGCCTGGCGACAGTCTGGTGCTCTATACCGACGGGCTCATCGAGGCCCGCGCGGGGGCCGAGCTGTTCGGTACCGACCGCGTGTGCGACATCCTGGCCAACGAGCGCACTTCGGCCATAGAGCTCCGCGTCGAGCGGCTGATCTCGGCAGCGCGCCGCTACAAGACCACCAAGCTCGAGGACGACGTCGTCGTGATGACCATCGAGCGCAACGCGATCCCCAGCTGGCTCAAGAAGCGCACCGAGCGGCCCCCGCCACGTCGGCGCCAGGCCGTCGGTATCGTCCGCTAGCTCGCCTCAGACCCGAGGAGCGGTTGCAGTTCCTCGGCCTGGAACATCTCGGTGACGATGTCGCAGCCGCCGACCAGTTTGCCGTCGACGAACAGCTGCGGAATGGTCGGCCAGTCCGACCAGCTGGAGAGCACCTGACGGATGCGCGGGTCGGGGAGGATGTCGCGAGCGCCGTACTCGGCTCCGATGTGGTTCAGGATCTGCACCACCTGGTTCGAGAATCCGCACATGGGCGCCTCAGGTGTGCCCTTCATGTAGAGGAAGACACGATTGCCGTCGACCTCGTTCTTGATCTGGTCGAGGATCTCTTCCTCGGTCATCGTCAGCAGCTCGCTGCTCATACGTCCTCCGGTGCGCGGGTTTTGAGAGCCAGGGCGTGAATCTCGCCGCCGTCGAGGCGCGCCTGCACCGCGGAGTAGACCATCCGGTGCTGCTCGAGGCGGCTGGCGTCGGCGAACTGCGGGGCGATCACGGTCGCCGCGAGATGGTCGCCGCCGCCCTGGTCGACCACCTCGACGGTGGCACCCGGTAGGGCGTCCTCGATCAGCTTGGTGATCTCCGCGAGGTCGGCCATCTGGACCAACGATAGCGAGGCACGCCCGCCCGCCGCCGCTCGCGGTGGCACGTGCTGACTTACCGCTGCATGTGCGTATGCGATCGGTCTCGTGATCGGCTTCGGCGACGGCAATGACTTCTTCGGGTCAAGCGCCTGGTTCCTGGAACTCGGCCAGACCGGCCCGACCGAATCGCTCGCCTACAGCGCGGTAAACGACGAGCTCAAGTTCTTCTTCCAGGCGACCTTCGCCGCCGCCGTCGTGGCGATCGTCTGGGGTACCATGCTCGACCGCGTCAAATTCGGCGCGTGTCTGCCCTTCGCCATGGTCTTCGCCGGGGTGGCGTACCCGGTGATGGTTCACCGGGTCTGGGGCGCCGGCTGGCTCACCAGCGGCGACAACTTCTTCCAGGACTTCGCCGGTGCGGGCGTGGTTCACGTCGCGGGTGCCGCCGCGGGACTGGCCGGCGCGATGGTCGTCGGTCCGCGCATCGGCAAGTACCGCGACGGCAAGCCGGTGCCGATTCCCGGCCACTCCATGCCGCTCGCGATCCTGGGTGTGATCATCATCTGGGTGGGTTGGCAGGGATTCAATGCCGGCTCGTTCCTGGCGGCGGACCCCGACGGCATCGCCCGGCTGATTCTCAACACCAACCTGTCGGCCGTGTTCGGGATCATGGCCGCAACGCTGACGGCTCGCCTGCTGCTGGGCACGTTCGACATCGGAATGATGGGCAGCGGCGCCGTGGCCTCGCTAGGCGCCATCGCCGGAGCCTGCGTCTTCGTCGACCCCTGGGGGGCGGCGCTGATCGGCGCGAGCGCGGGAGCCCTGATGGTGGTGCTCGTCATCACCATCGACCGGATTCGGGTCGACGATCCGATGGGCGCGGTCGCCGGTCACGGCGGCGGGATCGTTGGCGTGCTCGCCGTTGGCTTACTCACCACCGACGAAGCGGCTGAGACCATCGGTGGTAACCCAGGGCTCTTCTACGGCGGCGGCCTTGACCAGCTCGGGTGGCAGGTCGGCGGCCTGCTCGCGATCGGGATCTTCTCGTTCGTGACCGCGTACGTCGTGTTCAACGCGATCGAGAAGACCATCGGGCTACGGTCCAGCGAGGCCGAGGAAGTCGGTGGCCTCGACATCACCGAGCACAGCATGTACGGCTACCCGGAGCGATTCATGGACGTCATCGGCGCGACGCCGGAAGATGTCCGCGGCATCTCCAAAAGACACCTAGCTCACGCGGGGAGGATCGAGAATGAAGAAGATCGAGGCGTACATACGTCATGAGTCGCTCGAGGCGATCCGCGACCAACTCGACAAGATCGGGCTGCCGTCCATGAGCCTGAGCGAGATCAAGGGTTCGGGTCGCCAGAAGGGCTACACCGAGACCTATCGCGGAGCGACGACGACCGTCTTCTTGAGGCCCAAGCTCAAGCTCGAGATCGTCGTCGACGACAGCGACGTCGATCGAACGGTCGACACCATTCTCCAGCACGCTCACACCGGTAAGCCCGGTGACGGAAAGATCTTCATCGTCCCCGTCGAGGACGCGATCCGGGTGCGCACCGGCGAGCGTGGCAACGTGGTGCTGGAGCCCCACCCACCCAGCGAGTAAGCGCTTCAGCCTGTGGGGTCTGGTGCGAGCGCCCAGGCCCACACGGCGCCCGCTCGCACCCGCTGGGCGATTACCTCCGTGTAGCGGGCGGAATCACGACCTCGGGACCGCTCGTGCTCCGGGCATGCTCGGGTGAGAGGTCCTCGAGCGACTCGCGCCCGCTTTCTCACCGGACGCATTCGCGTCATCGTGACCAGGCGCTCGCGCCCGATGCTCGGCGCCGCCGCGGGGAGGGACTCTACGGGACGAGCTGCGCCACCAGATCATCGGGTGTGGTCACCGGCTCGCGGCAGGTGAAGTTGCGGCAGACATAGGCCGCGGGCGAGGCATCTCGGAGCCCGCGCCCCGCCAGCAAGGGGGCGGCAGCGACGGCCTCCTCGTCATCTGGCGCTCCGGCAGCGATGACCGCGTACGGCCCCGCCGAACGCCTCGCTGTCGCGATCAGTTGCTGCGTGTCCTGATCGTTGAGATCTCCGATGATCGCGATCTCTCTAACCTCGGAGAGCAAGAGCTCGGCGCAGACCAGCGAGGTGCCGAAGGCCTGGGGGTGGCGCTCCATGCTGGCGTGGACGGGCGCGATGGCAGCCTCGGCCGTCTCGCGCAGTTTCGCGTCGCCGGTCAGGGCGCTGAGTCGCGCGAGCACCAGCGCTGCCTGGGCGTTACCGCTCGGCGCCGGCTGGTCTTCGACGTCGCGGGTCCGGGCGACCAGCTCTTCGGCGTCGTCGGCGGTGTAGAAGAAACCGTTGCCCGCGGGATCGGCGAAATGCGCGACCATCTGCGCGGCCAGCTCGCGCGCCGCGGACAGCCACCTCGGAGCCAAGGTCGCCTCGTAGAGGGCCATTAGGCCGTGGCAGACGTTGGCGTAGTCGTCGAGCTGGCCGGCGTGCAGTGGCTCGCCGTCCTGATGAGTCCGCCTCAGCCGGCCATCCACGACCATCTCGTCCAGGATGAAGCCGGCGGCCTGCTCGGCTACCTCGACGTAGTCGGCGCGGTCCGCCGCCGTCCCGGCCTGGGCGAAGGCGGCGATCGCGAGCCCGTTCCACGAGGCGATCACCTTGTCGTCACGCGCCGGGGCCTCGCGCGCGGCGCGGGCCCGGAGCATGGCCGCGCGCGCAGCGGCGAGGAGCGGCTCGGCGCGCTCACCGATCTGCTCAGAGATCGCATCCATGTGCATCGCGACCCGCAGCACGGTCAAGTTGTTCTCGAAGTTGCCCTCGGCGGTCACGCCGTAGCGGGCGATGGCGACCTTCGCTTGATCCTCCGGCAGCGCGTCGATGATCTGCTGCTGGTTCCAGACGAAGTAGGCGCCCTCTCCGCCTGGTGAGTCGGCGTCCTGGGCGGAGGCGAACGCCCCGTTCGGCAGGCGCATCTCGCGCACCAAGTAGTCGAGGGTCTCAGCAGCGATGGTTGCGTAGCCCTGCGTTCCGGTCACTCGGAACGCAAGAGCGTACGCCGATGCCAGCAGCGCGTTGTCGTAGAGCATCTTCTCGAAGTGTGGCACCAGCCATACGCCGTCGACGCTGTAGCGGTGGAATCCGCCGCCCAGCTGGTCGTAGATGCCCCCCTCGGCCATGCGCCGCAGGGTGAGCTCTGCCATTTCGCGGGCGTGTCGGTCCTCTTTCGCCCAAGCTCGGCGCAGAAGGAAGTCGAGCACCAACGAGGGCGGGAACTTCGGTGCGCCCGCGAAGCCGCCTTGGTTCGGGTCGAAGATGCGCGCCAGGCCGAGCATCGCGCTGGAGAGCATCGCCTCCGAGGGCGCCTGGCCGCCGTCGACGCTCGCCATCGAGTTGAGGCGCTCGGCGAGCTGCTCTGCCTGCGCATTGACATCCTCCCGGCGATTGGCATACGCGTCGGAGATGGCGCGCAGGACATCGGCGAACGCGGGCATTCCGCGTCCGGCGGTCGGCGGAAAGTAGGTCCCCGCATAGAACGGCTCGCCCGCCGGCGTAAGGAAGACCGTCATCGGCCACCCGCCATTACCGCTGAGGGCTACGGTCGCCTGCATGTAGAGAGCGTCGACGTCGGGTCGTTCCTCCCGGTCGACCTTCACGTTGACGAACAGCTCGTTCATCAACGCCGCGGTCTCCTCGTTCTCGAAGCTCTCGTGAGCCATGACGTGGCACCAGTGGCAGCTCGAGTAGCCGATGCTGAGCAGCACGGGCACCCCGCGCGTATGAGCGTCGGAAAACGCGTCCTCGCCCCAGGCGTACCAGTGCACCGGATTGTGCGCGTGCTGGCGAAGGTAGAGACTCGGCTCCGAGGCGAGGCGGTTCACTAGGTGCGAGCATAAACGCACCGCGGGTGCTCGGGGCTTGCGGGCGCTACCGTTTCCGATGTGACCCAGACCTTCATCGACGCGGCGGGCCCCCGTCTCGCGCGCACTGCGGCAGGCCTGTGGCGCCAGGTCGGATTGCTCGCCGTCGCCGCGGCGGTTGACGGCAGCGACGACGCCCGCCTCGGCCTGGCGCGCGGCCTGCTTGCGCTTGACCACCCAGACGAGGCGGCATCGGTCGCCGCGGCGGTCAGCGAGACCGCATGGGGGATCTGGCTCGGCGTGCTGGCGGTCGGCCAGAGTGGCGAGGTGGATCGCGCTCGGGCCATTGCCGCCGACGCGCGGGAGGCGATGCCCGACACCCCGGACGGACGGGAGGTGTCGCGCCGTCTTGATGACCTCGAATCGGAGATCGACACGCTCGGCGGAACCGACAACTCCGCCCGCTTCGACCTGGTGGGCCACGAGAGCGAGCCCCGGCGCCGGGTGCTGCTGGTGGGCCGCTCGTCCGTCTCGTACCTCGCCGACCCGAGCATCGGCGGCGACGGGCTCATTCGCTTCGCTCCCTACGGGGGCGCCACCGACGGCAACCGTGCCCATCTGGGGCTCGGCGAGATCATCGACTCACTACAGCGCGGTGAGAGCGGTCACGCGCGCCCCGTGCCGACCGACCACAGCACGCCGCTGCAGCCCCACCAGATGCTGACCGCTCTGTCTGAGGCCGGCCGGGCGCGCACCGACGAGCTCACGCGGCTGGCCGAGGAGGTCCGGATGGAGCGCGAGGAGCTCGCGAAGAAGGGCGAAGAGCTCGACGACGAGCTTGCCCGGCTGATCGCCGAGCGCGCTCGGTTGAAGCGGGTGGCCACTCCGAACGGAGGCGACGCTTCCCCGCCGGCCGGTTACGTCCCCAAGAGCCCGGCCGAGGCCGCCGCCGTGCTGGGTGTCGGCCCGAACCCGACCCGCGCCGAGGTGGAGGCCGCCTACCGGGATCTGGTGCGCAGCGCTCACCCCGACCGGGTCGCGGACCTGCACCCGGGTATCCGCAACGAGGCCGAGAACCTGACCGTCGCGCTGAACACCGCGCGCGACATCCTGCTCGAGAACGCGGATCAGTCCGCAGTCGGGTAGCGCCTCCCCCGCCACACGGGGCCCTTGCGGCTGAGGCGGTCGATCGCCCCGCGGATTGCTGCCGCGGCGATGAACGCT
>JAOTZF010000203.1 GCA_029861485.1 Thermoleophilia bacterium
GCTACGAGCAGGAGCAGAAGGCCAAGCAGGCCAAGCGTCACCAGAGCACGATCACGGTCAAGGAGATCAAGTTCCGGCCGAAGATCGACTCGCATGACTACGAGACCAAAAAGGGCCACGTCGTCCGGTTCCTCAAGCAGAAGAACAAGGTGAAGGTCACGATCATGTTCCGTGGCCGTGAGCTCTTGCATCCGGAGCGCGGAGAAGCCATCCTTCTGCAGTTGGCCGAGGAAGTCGAGGACCTGGGCATGATCGAGAGCAAGCCGAACCTCGACGGCCGCAACATGATCATGATGCTCGCCCCTCTGCGAAACGCGGGGGACCCCGAGCTGGCGGCCGACGAAGCCGTCACGACCGAGTCTTAGGACCATGCCGAAGATGAAGACCCGCCGCTCTGCGAAGAAGCGGTTCAAGATCACGCCCACGGGCAAGGTGAAGTTCCAGCGCGCGGGTATGCGCCACAACCTCGAGAAGATGCGGGGTAAGGACAAGCGCCACCTGTCGGACGAGGCCGATCTGGCGCCCGAGCACACCAAGCGCGTGCGCCGCATGCTGGGGAAGGCCTAGTGGCTCGCGTCAAGCGCTCGGTCGCGGCGCGCAAGAAGCGGCGCAAGGTTCTCGGCGAGGCCAAGGGCTACTTCGGCACCAAGAAGTCTTCGTACAAGCGCGCGAAGGAGCAGGTCAACCGATCGCTCCGCTACGCCTACCGCGATCGTCGGGCCAAGAAACGGAACTTTCGCCGGCTCTGGATCGTGCGCATCAATGCCGCCGCCCGGCAGAACGGCCTGACCTACGGTGAGCTCATCAACGGCCTCAACCTCGCCGGTGTCGAGTTGAACCGCAAGATGCTGGCCGAGCTGGCGACCCATGAGCCAGATGCCTTCAGCGCCCTCTGCGAGCGCGCCCGCGAGGCCCGCACCGCCGCGGCAGCTTAGCTCCGCTCGCAACCCGGTCCTCAAGGAGGCCCGGGCGCTGCAGGCCAAGAAGGTCCGCGCCAACCGGCAGCTGCTGGTCGCCGAAGGCGAGGACCTCGTCGCCGCGGCTCTCGCGCGCGAGGTCGCCGTGAAGGCGGTTCTCTTCGAGCAGGAGCGCTTCGAGAGCGGGCATCCGCTGACGCTCGCCACCGCGCGCGTGCGGGAGCGCTATCTGGTGCCGCGTCAGCTGCTGTCGGGGGTCAGCACTCTGGCGGCGCCACCGAGAGTCCTGGCCATCCTGCACCAGCCAACGCCGCCGAGCTTCTCCGAGGTGCTGATGCCGCCCTCTCTCGGGCTCTTCCTGGCGGGCGTCGCCGACCCGGGGAATGTCGGCACGATCATCCGCAGTGCGGCAGCGCTGGGATGCGACTGGGTCGCCCTGGGCCCCGGGTCCAGCGACCCCTACCACCCGCGAGCCGCGCGAGCCGCCATGGGCGCGACGTTCGCGTTGCCTCTCCTGCTGGGCGTCGGTGCTGAGGACCTCGCGACCCGCGAGGGGCTCAGAATCGTGGCCGCCGTGCCCGAGGATGGGCGCCCGCCGTGGGAGGCCGATCTCGCCGCCCCGCACATCCTGGCGCTCGGCGCCGAGCGTGCGGGTCTGTCGGACTCCCTCGATGTGCTTGAGACAGCCTTTCCGGTCGAGAGGGTGACGATTCCTCAGACAGCCGGTGCGGAATCGCTCAACGTCTCAGCCGCGGCCGCCGCCCTGCTGAGCGAGGTCCGGCGCCAGCGCACGACGGGCCACTAGCAACCGGATCTACTTCGAGGTCGTCCCGATCTCGCAACCGCTGATCTTGTCTATCAGCGACTTCGAGCCCTGGCAGCGGTCCTTCTTCCCGGCGCCGCCACTGACGATGTGTTTGCCGCGGATCGGATGCTCCAGCGGGTAGGCGGGAAACGGGGCTGATGCGCCCACGAAGACGATGAGATCCTTCCCGGGGCCGGCCAAGGACGCGTCGGCGTAGTAGCGGGCCCGGATCCAGTCGTCGCCACCGTTTCCGAACATCAGGTCTCGCCCGGCGCCGATCAGGTTCCCATCGCGATCACCGGTGATGCGATCGTTGCCGGGGCCGCCGGTGATGGTGTCTCCGCCTGCGTTGCCGACCAGTCCGTCGTTGCCGGAGCCGCCATCGATACGGTCATTGTCCGCACAGCCGTCGATGGAGTCGTTTCCGGCCTGCCCGAACAGCCGGTCCTTCGCTGGCAGAGGCTCGCCGCACCGGAACGGGCCGCCGATGATGCGATCGTTGCCCGGGCCCCCGAAAACGCGGTCCTCACCCACGCCGGCGACGAGGTAGTCGGGGCCGTTGCCACCGACGATCACATCGTTGCCCGGGCCTGCGTCGGCCGAGTCTCTGCCACGGCGGAGCCGCGCCCGCTTCTCGTCGGGAGGGAACGTGTTTCCGGTCCTGATCACGTCAGGGCCGCCGCCTGAGCGGATGTTGTCGCGCCCGAGTCCGGCGTTGATCGTGTCCGCGCCGTCGCCGGACGTGATTCGGTCGTTGCCATCACCGCCACTGATGAGGTCGTCTCCGTGTCCCACACGCGGATTTCCGGGCGGATCTCCCCTGAGGAGGTCGTTGCCCGCGCCGCCCACGAGCACGTCGGAGCCCTTCGCGCCAAAGAGAAGGTCGTGTCCGGCGCCGCCGCTCAGACGGTCGTTGCCATCCTGACCGCCGAGCCTGTCCCGACCCGACTGCCCGACGAGCAGGTCGTCGCCCTCGTCGCCGGTGAGGCTATCGCCCCCTGGGCCGCCGAAGGCGCGATCGTCGCCGGTCCAGCCGCGGAAGCTGTCGTTGCCGCTACCGCCGCTGAAGGCGTCGTTGCCAGGCCCGCCATTTGCGAAGTCTCTGCCCGGGCCGGCGATGAAGGTGTCGGGGCCGGCCGCGCCGAGCAGGTTGTCGTTGCCGGGTCCGCCCTCGATGCGGTTTGCCCCGTCGGGCAACCTCCAGCCGGCGTTCTTGTCCGCGGGGGCGGGGCTCAGGTGCGGCTGGTTGCCCCATATGCGGTCGCCGCCAGGGCCACCGATCGCGCGGTCATTGTCGCCCGAGCCGAGGCAGATCAGATCGTTGCCGCCAAGGCCGCTGACGCGATCGTTTCCGCCGCCGGCCTGGATGACGTCGCGCCGAGACGTTCCGATGATGACGTCGGCTCCATCGCTGCCGACGATGGTCGCCTTGGCATCTCCGCACGTCAC
>JAOTZF010000024.1 GCA_029861485.1 Thermoleophilia bacterium
CCACCCCACGCCGCTGATCGGGCGATGCGAGAGCCACCACGGGCGTCGCGGAGACCGCGACCAGGAGCGGACCGGGCACGCCCCGCCTGCGACGGCGCCACACCAGGAGGAACGCCACCGCCGCCACACCGAGCGTCAGCGTGGCCCAGTTGATCGTCGACAGGTTCGAGACGAACTGATCGATGATCTCCGTGAAGCTCTCAGCGCGCTCCGCGTCGACGCCCGTGAGGGCCGAAAGCTGGCTCGCCGCGATGATCACCGCGGCCGCGGCGATGAAGCCGACGAGCACCGGACGCGAGATGTAGTTGACGAGGAATCCGAGCCGGGCGAAGCCGAGCAGCACGTGAGCGGCACCGACCAGCAAGGCGAGAAGCCCCGCCGTCTCGAGCTCCCTGCCGGGTGGCGCGCTGTTGGAGAGCGCCGTGAGGGTCAGCAGCGAGACCAACGCGACCGGCCCGACGCTGAGATGCAGCGAGGTGCCAAGCACCGCATAGACGACGACCGGCAGCGTCGCCGCATAGAGGCCAGCCTCCGGTGGCAGTCCTGCCAGTAGCGCGTAGGCCATCGCCTGCGGCACGACTATCGCCGCCATCGTCAGCCCGGCAAGCAGGTCGGCCCGAAGCTTGCCGGTTGAATACGGTCGCGCCCAACCGAGCAGGCGCACGCCACTCGGCATCAGGCGCATCCGACGACCTCGCAAGTTGCGTGTCGGCCACGACGCATGGTCGGGCAGACTAGCCACCGGGTGCGCCGGGGACGTGCGCCCCAGATTCAGAGCAACGGGAGTGAGGCTCCTTGCTGCTCCGCGGGTGCCTCGTGCAAGCGGCGGCCGACGAGCCGTTCCCGCGCGTGAGCGCAGCGGTACCGGCAACAGGCACGGCGTGGCATGCGTACCGCGGCGGGGACCCCACCCCCGGCGTGCGGCGACTGGCGTCTGTGTCGAGCTGATGCCCCCGGCACGTCGGCGGCGGCGCCAGTCGCCGTGGCAGCGACGGTCAGCCGGCGGTCAGCCCGCGCGCGATGGTTCGCTCGCCTCGTCAGAGGCGGGGACACCGAGCCTGAGGGCCGAACAGAGCGCGGCCTGCAGACCATGGGCGTCGCGCGCCTTCACGAGGCCAGAGAGCTCGTCGATGCCGGTGCGCAGTCCCTCGGGATCAAGAGCGCGCCGAGTCGCCCGCTGTACCTTCGCGTACCGCGTCGTGCTCACATCTTCGTCGACGTTGAAGAGCTCCTCGTGGAGCTTCTCGCCGGGGCGGATTCCCACCACCTCGATTGCGATGTCCACACCGGGCTCGTGGCCGCTCAGCTCGATCATCTTCCGCGCCAGGTCGACGATCTTGACCGGCTCGCCCATGTCGAGCACGAAGATGTCGCCACCATCGGCGATGCCCGTGGCTTCGATGACCAGCTGCACCGCCTCGGGAATGGTCATGAAGAAGCGGGTCATCTCGGGGTGTGTGACCGTGACCGGTCCTCCGTCGGCGATCTGGCGACGGAAGATTGGCAGCACCGAGCCCGAGCTCCCGAGCACGTTGCCGAATCGAACGGCGGCGAAGCGTGTCCGAGACTCCGCCCCGTGCATCTCGATCACGCGCTCTGCGAGAGCCTTGGTGGCCCCCATGACCGTCTTCGGCTCAACGGCCTTGTCGGTGGAGACGAGGCAGAAGCGCTCCACCCCGTGCCGGCTGCTGGTCTCGGCGAGCGTCTGGGTGGCAAGCGCGTTGTTGGCCACCGCCTCGACCGGGTTGAGCTCCATCATCGGCACGTGCTTGTAGGCCGCCGCATGGAAGACGACCTGGGGGCGCTCGCGGGCGAACACCCGCTCCATGGCAATCGCGTCGCGACAATCGGCGATAACCGGCACCAGGCCCGAGTGACCGCGTTCGCGCAACTCCAGATCGATCTCGAAGAGATTGTTCTCGGCGTGGTCGACCATTACCAAGCGGCGGGCGCCCACCCCGACGATCTGGCGGCAGAGCTCGCTGCCGATCGAGCCGCCGGCCCCGGTCACGAGCACCACCTTGCCGTTGAGGAAGCGGGCGGCGCGGGCGAAGTCGATCTCCACCGGGGCGCGACCCAGCACGTCCTCCACCCGGACCTCGCGAAGCTGGCTCACGGTGACCTCGCCGGCGATGAGCTCCGGCAGGCCGGGAAGCGTGGTGCATTTGACCCCTGCCGTGCGGCAGATCGAGACGATCTCCTGCATTACCGCGCCCGGGGCGGTGGGCATGGCGATCATCACCTCGTCGACCCGGCGCTCCTTCAGGACGCGAGGCAGTGCGTTGCGGCCGCCGAGCACCCGGGTGCCCTGCACGCGCAGGCCGAGCTTTCGCGGATCGTCATCGATCAGGCCGATCGGCGTGATGCCGCTGGTCCGGTTGCTGCGCAGCTCACGCAGGAGCGCGTTGCCGGCGTCGCCGGCACCGCAGATCAGCACTTGCTTCGACCGGCTGTTCCCGCCCAGGAAGTCGGTCAGCGGTGGGCGCTCGATGATGCTGCGTACGGCGAAGCGGACTCCGCCGACCATCACCAGCGTGAACAGGAAATCAAAGGCCAGCACACCGCGCGGCACCTCGACCACGCCGTCCGGCCGCCAAACCGAGAAGAGCGCGGTGATCGCGAGGCTCGCGATCACCGTCCCGACGAAGATCGCCTGCAGGTCTCGAACGCTCGTGAAGCGCCACCACTTCGTATAGAAGCGGGCGACCACGAAGATCGAGATCTTCAGCGCCACGACGATGAGGACCGTCTCCTCGAAGAGACGGTCGAAGCGCTTCGGCAGGGCGGCCCCGTCGAAGCGGAAATAGAAGGCCAGCCAGTAGGCGAGGGCCACGATGGTGATGTCGACGGCCAACTGGCCGAGACGGTGGGCAAAGGCCGAGCGGCGAACTGCCCGCAGGGACGCAGAGATCACGGGAAGCGAGTCTACTCGCGCCGACGGGCGGCGGCCAGGATCAGGTCGATGAGGAACTCCGGATCCCGCAGCGGCGGGGGCGCGGCGCGAAGACGCTTCTCGAGCGCGACGTCCTCGGCTCGGTCGAGACGGCGCAAACGACCATCGTCGATCAGGCGAGCGTCCACGGCGCCGAGCTCGCCGGCGAAGGTCGTATAGGCGGGCACGCCGAGCGCCACGGCCTCGCGATTCATGGTCCCGCCGGCGCTGACCACCACGTCGCTCGCGAAAATGAGGCTCGGCCCGTCGACGGGGAGCTCGGGCACGATCACAGGACGCGCGCGCAGGGCCTTGCGCTGCTCGTCGGTTCTCGGGAGCACGACGGTCTGCACGCCGTCGGTCTCGAGTAGGCGATCGAGGGTGGCGCTGAATACTTCCGTCGAGGCGCCGCGGTGGTAGAGGGTCACCTCGGGCGGCGGCCGCAGCACCGCGATGACCCTCTCCGGATCCAGCCCGAGCTCATTGACGACCCCGGCATCGTACTCGTGGTCGGCGAGGTAGTACTCCTCCTTCAGCCCTGGGTAGCGCACCAGCTTGGGCGGGCGGATGCCGTAGCGCTCGAGGGCATGCTCGGGAATGTAGGCCGGCACCAGCACACGTGTCGCCAGCCGGCCGTTGAGATGGTGCATCGCCGCCGCGTGCTCGTAGTCGAACATCGTCACCTGAGGGATGCCCGAGGCCCTGGCGGCAATCGGCTGGTCCGTGCTCCCGTGAGCCACGGCGAGATCGAACGCGTTCTGGCGGGCGAACAGAACCAGCTCCCGCGACCGGGAGGCCATCGCACGGGCCTTGGCCGACCGCGATGCGCCGCCATGCGCTCCGATGACCCGATGCTCAATGCCGAAGCGGTCGAGCAGTCCGGTGGTTTGGGCGTACTCGCGGGACGTTACCGACACCTGATGACCGGCCTGGCGCATGCGCTTGATCAGCGGGCGAAAGATCACCGCGTGAGGCGAGTTTGTGACGTCGATCCAAATGCGCATTCGAGAGGCCGCCAGCCGGCGGCGCGCCCTCAGCCGAGGGCGGCGGCGATGGCCGAGACCACCGTACCGACGTCGTCTCGGGTCAGATTGGGGTGCATCGGCAGCGCGAGGCCGGTCGAGGCGCACTCCTCGGCTATCGGGAGATCGCCCTCGGAGTAGCCGAGACCCGCGAACACAGGCTGAAGGTGCATCGGGATGCCGTAGTAGACGGCCGCGCCGATCCCCTGCTCGCGCAGGGCATCGCGGATGGCCTCGCGGCGGGTGCTGCGGGCCACGTACAGGTGGTAGGTGTGCGTGTACCCCTGCCCCACCGCCGGCAGGACCATGTGGTCACCGAGGCCCTCCTCGGCGTACCAGGCGGCGGCTTCGGCCCGCCGCGCGTTCCAATCGTCGAGGTGCGGGAGGAATACCCGGATCACAGCGGCCTGCAGGTCGTCCAGGCGGGAGTTGTAACCGACCTCGGTGAACACGACCTTGTCCTTGGAGCCGTGGAAGCGCAGTCGCCTGACGCGCTCGGCGAGCTCCTCGGTTGCGCACACGACCATTCCGCCGTCGCCAAACCCCGGGAAGTTCTTGGTGGGGAAGAAGCTGAAGGTCGCGATGTCCCCCAACGTTGCGATCTCGCCTTCCGGGGTGACCGCGCCGAACGACTGCGCGGCGTCTTCGACCACTTTCAGTCCGTGCGCGCCGGCGAGCTCCATGAGCTCGCCCATGGCCGCCGGGTGGCCGAAGATGTGAACGGGCAACAGGGCCTTCGTCGCGGAGGTGATCTTCTTCTGGGCCTCGGCGGGATCCAGGCAGTAGGTGGCCGCGTCGATGTCGGCGAACACCGGCGTGGCGCCGACCCGCGCGATGGCCTCGGCGGTTGCATAGAAGGTGTACGGGGTCGTGATGACCTCGTCGCCAGCGCCGATATCGAGGGCGCGGAGCGCGATCACGAGCGCGTCCGTGCCGTTGGCGACTCCGGCGGCAGGGCGTCCGAGCCGCTCACCGACCTCAGTCTCGAGGGCCTCGCCCTCCGGCCCGAGGATGAAGCGGCCGGTATCGACGACGCTCTTGATGGCGGCGTCCACTCGATCGCGCAGCGGCCCGTACTGGGCCTGGATGTCCATCAGGGGAACGCTCATCGACGGCGCGGGAGGCTACCAGTCGGGCCCGGCGGCCACCGCCCCGTCAGTCGCGCGGTGCGAGCTTGCTCCCGGCGGTGACGCCGGCAAGCGGCAGCCGCACGCGGACCGTGGTGCCGTAGCCCGGCCGTGACGTGGCCGTCGCCTCGCCGCCCGCGCGGTCGGCGATGTGCTTGACGATCGCGAGCCCGAGCCCCGTGCCGCCGACCTGGTTGGAGCGCGACCGGTCAGCCCGATAGAAGCGCTCGAAGACGTGCGGCAGATGCTCCTCGCCGATGCCGACACCGTCATCCGCGACCTCGAGGATCAGATCGTCGTCTGAGCGATAGGTGCGTACCGTGGCCCGAGCGCCGGCGCCGGCGTAGTTGATGGCGTTCGTGAGCAGGTTTCCCACGACCATCTCGGCCATACGAGGAGTGAGCGGGGCCAGCAGCCCCTGCTCGAGGTCGGTCACCAGCTCGACGCCCGACTGCTCGGCCTGCCCGGCGAGGGTGGCGGCCGCGCTCGCCGCGGCCACACCGATCTCGACGGGCTCCTCGGTAAGGGGCGCGGATGAGGTCTCGAGCTCCGAGAGCAGCATGACGTCGTCGATGATCGCCGCAAGGCGGCCCACCTCGTGCTGGGCGCGCCGCGCGAAGCGCAAGCGCGCGTCGCGATCGAGGTCGTCGTGGTCGAGGGCCTCCAGCAGTCCGCGCAGCCCCGTCAGCGGAGTACGCAACTCGTGAGAGACGTTGCTCACGAACTGCATGCGCAGCTCTTGGTAGTCCACGGCTTCCGTGGCATCCGCGATGCAGACGACTGCCGAGTCGTCCGCGATCGGCGCGACCGTCACGCGGTAGGTGCCTCGACGGTCGACGAACAGCCGGGTGTCGAATTGCTGGGGCTCGCCCAGGCGGACGGCCTGGGCGACGCGGCTTGCGAGCTCCAGCTCACCGAATGCGCTCAAAAGGTCGCTGCCCACATCCAAGAAAGGGAACTTGGCGCGGGCGCCCTGACTGAGGCGCCGCACGCGGGCCTCGTCATCGACGACGATTGCCGGAAGGGGCAGGGCCGCGAACGCACCGAGTGCCGGCTCAGCCATGCTCTCGGCCGGCCGCTCATCATCCAAGTGACTTCCCCCGGACGAGGCGCGGCTCCGGCGTCCCATCCAGAGGATGGCCGAGAGCGCCACCAAGATGGTGGCGATCGCGACGAACCACCCCGCCATCTCCATAGTCAGATTCTGGCATGAGTTCTCTGAGAGAGCGCCATTAATGCTTGATCGAGCTGTGACCATTTGCTCGGGTTGAACGCCATGAGCGTCAATCGCAACCTGGTGGCGACCCTCCTCGCGGCCGGTGTCGCCCTGGTCGGTGCCCATGCAGCGCATGGCGCGGTCGCGCTGGAGCCCGCGCCTCGAGGCCCCGAAGGACTCGCCCCGGGAATCTCCTATCAGCGGCAGGTGCGCGACGAGGGCGTCGTACACGTGGTGCGGATGCGACCGGGCCCGCGTCGCACGCTCGCCCCTGTCCTGACCGCCGGTCGCCCGTCGGCGCGCGCCTCGCTGACGAGCGCCGTGCGCAGCCGCTTCGCCACCGGGGCGGTCGGCGGCATCAACGGGGACTTCTTCAACTTCGGCGCCTCGTACCCCAGCGGCCTGCTGCTGCTCGACGGCGCCCTGATCAGCGAGCCCGAGCCCAGCCGCACCGCCCTGCTGCTGTCGCCCAACGGCACGTTGCTCGCCGAGAGGTTGCGCCTCGACGGCGGGTGGCAGGCCGAGGGGCAAGAGAGCTCGCGCGCCATCGACGGCATCAACCGGCCAGCCGAGTCCGGGCGTGAGACCCTCCTCTACACGCCCATCTTCGGCCCGACCACGCCCACGGCCGGCAGTCGCTTCGAGGTCAAGGTGCGACTCGACTCCGGCGCCGCCCTCGCGGCCAACGCGCCCCAGGCTGGGACGGTGATCGCCCGGGGGTCCGGTGGCGGAACGACTATCGGCCCGGGACAGGTCGTGATCACGGCCGTCGGAGCCGACGGGCCCGCGCTGGCGAGCGAGCTGCCGAACGGAGCTCGCGTGACGATCACGCCGACGCTCGCTGGTCTGCCTCCCGATGTGCTTCAGGGAATCGGCGGCGGTCCGCTGTTGGTGCAGGGCGGGGTCGCTGCACCCGACGCCGGGGAGGGCTTCAGCACCGCCCAACTCACCAGCCGTACGGCGCGCAGCGCGGTGGGCCAGCAATCCAGCGGGACGCTGCTGTTCGTGATGGCGGAAGGTCCACGAACGGGCCAACGCGGCATCGACGTCGCCGAGCAGGCCCAGTTGATGCGCACGCTCGGAGCCGTCACGGCGGTGGCGATGGATGCCGGCGGCAGTGCGACGCTAGCCCTCGGAGATCAGCTTGCGGCAGCGGGTTCGTCAGAGCGCTCGATCACCGACGCCCTGGTCTTGAGCTACTCGGGCGTTCACTTTCCTCGGCTTGACACCGGGCGGATGACCCCCAATAGCGATGGCGTGAACGACGTCATCCGCACCTCGGTGAGAGTCCCCACGAGGGGCGTCCTCACGGTGACCCTCACCCGCCGCCGCGGCAGGGCCATCCGCATCACGCGGCGCCTCACAGGACCCACCACCCGCCGGGTGATCCTGAACGCACGCAGGCTGCGGATGAGCGACGGGCTCTACACACTGAGCGCGAAGCTGAAACCTGCCAGCGGAGGCGCCGCCTCGAGCCATTCACGTCGGCTGATCGTCGATCGTACGCTGGCCGCGCTGAGCACCCGCCGCTACGTCAGGCGCCGGGGCGGGAAACCGCGGCCCAAGCTCGACATCCGCCTCCGCCTCTTCCGGGCGGCCCACGTGAGCGTGACAATCCGCGACGCCGCCGGCAACCGTCTGCGCACCCTCGCGAGCGGCAAGCGCCTTCGCGCCGGCAGCCATACGGTCACCTGGGATCGCACCATCCGCCGCCAGGCGGCTGAAGGCACCTTTCTGATCGACGTCGAGGCTCGATCGAGTCTCGGCCGCAGCGGACTGCGCGAGACGGTCCGGCTGACCGACCCGCGTACCGAGGATCCGGTGCCCTAGGCGCGGATCACGACGGCCGCGAGCACCAGCACGCCAAGCCCGCAGCGGTAGACGACGAACGGCAGGAAGCTGTGGGTGCGCACGTAGCGCAGGAGAAAGGCGATGGCGAGGTAGCCGGTGATCGCGGAGCTGATGATGCCGATGACGAAAGCGCTCGTCGCACCGTCCGGCAGGCCGTCGCCGGCCACGAAGGTCTCGTAGCCTTTGAACACGCCGGCGCCGAAGATGATCGGCACCGACATCAGGAAGGCGAACCGGGTCGCGGATTCCCGGTTGAAGCCACGGGAGAGCCCGGCGCTGATCGTGATGCCCGACCGCGATACGCCGGGCATCAGCGCGAGGGTCTGAGCGACGCCGATGAACGCCGCGTCGTTGACCACCATCTGGTCCATCAGCTTATGGTGGGCCAGCAGCCGGTCGGCCGCGTAGAGCACGAGGCCGAATGCGATCAGCTGCACGCCGATGATCCAGGGCTCGCTGAGCGGCCCCTCGAAGAGGTCCGTCAACAGCGCCCCGGCGACAGCCGCCGGCACCGCGCTGAGGGCGATGTACCACGGCAGCTTCCTCTCGAAGTCGTCGACCTTCCGCTCGGCAAGACCCCGCCACGCGGATTTCGTGATCTTCACCAGGTCGCGCCGGAAGTAGATGACGACCGCCAGCAGCGTGCCCATGTGCAAAGCCACGTCGAACGTCTTGTTGAAGCTGCTGTCCTCACCCACGCTCGGCCAACCGAACAGCCACGGCACGATCGCGAGATGGCCGGACGACGAGATGGGGAGAGGCTCGGTGATGCCCTGGACGATGCCCAGGATCAGCGCCTGCCAGTCGGCAAGGGTGCTCACGAGCGCAACAGGCTAGTGACCGGGGAGATCAACCAGGAACGGGCAGGGGTAGCCATTCGTCCAGTTGAGAGCCGGGCGGCTCAGCTCTCGTCACGGTAGAGCCAGAGGGTCAGGATCGCAGCGGCGAGAGAGAAGATCAGCGCCAGGAACAGACCAAACTTGCGGTCGGCCCCCCCTGAGCCCTCCAGGAAGATCGCGAGCGTGATCACGAATGGGAAGAGAACCAACAGCGCGGCCTGCTTGACCGGCTTTACGGCCTCGTGGATCTCGATGTCGAAGGCCTCGGCCGCGAGCATTCCCCCTGCCGCCAGAGCCATGACGAGGAAGATCCAGAACGAGGGCACCCCCTCGTCGCCGCTCACGTCGAATCCGCCTGCCCCGTACCACGGCAAGAAGAGGGAGATCACGAACAGTCCGCAGGCCGCGGCGGCGCCGAGCATCTTCTGCTCACGGGTCAACTCTCGAAGGTTCACGGGCTCAGTTCTCCTTGCTGGGGTACGACGGCTCGTCGGGCATTCAATCGCAAGCCTCGGACCGGTCCAGCGGGAAACCACTCGCGGCGGCCCCCTTCACATTCTGAGCCTCCCTTGAGCAGCTCCTTTACGAAGCCCACGAATCGCTCACGGGCGGCCCATCGGGAGCGAAGGCGCGCTTCTTAGGTTCGGCTGCATGAGATTCACCACGGTCTTCGCAGCGGCGCTCACGGCCAGCGCCGCCCTGGCGACGACGGCGGCAGCAGCCGAGCAGGTCGTCAATGACAGCCGAGGCCGCCCGATCACCTTCGACGTCCAGGCTGCGGGAGTCGACGTCAACGGCTACGCGGCGATCCTCGACCGCTCCCTCCACGGCAACGAGATTAGCGATGTCGTCGTGCGGGTCATCCCTGAGAACCAGATTGCCCGCGAGTGCGGCTCCGGGGCGCTCGCCTGCTATCAGTGGTCGAATCGTGGCGGCGCGCTGATCACCGTGCCGAGCATGCCGCCCGCCCAGGTGACCTCGCCGCTGGTGCACGAATACGGCCACCACGTGGACGCCACATACGCCCACCTGGATAGCGCACGCGGACTGGACGGCACCGCCCGCTGGTGGAGCGCCCGAGGCATGGCCGCGCTGCTCTCGTCCGGCCAGGTCGCCTTCAGCTACGGCCTTGGATGGCCGCGGTCGGTCGCCGAGATCTTCGCCGAGGACTACAAGAACCTGAACGCGTCCGAGACCCGTCACCAGATCACCTGGCTCGGCGCACCCACCCAGCCCGTGCTCGACGCGATCCGGGCCGATCTCGGTGGTGGCGCGCCCGCCCCCAATCCCGGCCGATCCGGAAGCGGCGAGACCAAGCCTCCAGGGACTCGGCCGACCACCAAGCCACCCGCCCCGCCGACCGGCAAGCGCGCCAAGAGCCGTTTCCGGGAGCGAGGCCGTATCGCCGCGCGCAAACGAAAGTCGATCCCCTTCCCGGTGCAAAGTGTCCGGCGCGTGAGGGCAGTCGTGCGCGTGACGAAGGGCAACGGGCGGCGCCCCCTCAAGGCCGCGCTGCGCTGCAATGCCAAGACCGTCACGACCAAGCGAGTGCGTCGCGGTAAGCCGACGCTGCTCATTGCCAGGCGCGTGACCCCTGGCCAGTGCACTCTCAGACTCACCGCGAAGCGATCACCGGTGAGCTACGGCGTCTCGATCAAGAAGTCTCGCACGCCGTAGCGAACTCGGGCACCCTCCCAGCCCGAGCGGGCGGGGGGCGCAACGTCCGCGCCGCCTCTATCGGCCCCGCGGCAACCGCATGGGTGACGCTGTCGCGTCAGCCCCATGGAGCTTCGCCAACTCGGCTCGTCGGGTTTGCGAGTGAGCGCTCTCTCGCTCGGCGCGATGACCTTCGGCGCCGAGTCCGATGAGCAGACGTCGCGCGAGATACGTTCGTCGCCGCGGGCAGCACCTTGATCGACACCGCCGACGTCTACTCCGACGGCGAGTCGGGGGCGGATCATCGGCCGCTGGCTCGCCGATTCGCCAGAGGCCGAGCGATCTCGTCATCGCGACCAAGGGCAGGCTCCCGATGCCAACCGGTCCGGCCGATGTCGCGGCATCGCGACGCCATCTGCGGAGGGCCTGCGAGCAGAGCCTCCCCCGGCTCGGCGGCGACGGCATCGACCTCTACCGGCTGCACGGCTGGACCCGAAGCGAGCTGCCGCCGATCGGCGACTAGTTCAAGCGCACGGGCGGCGTGTGCCCGGGGATCACGAGTGCCGGATCGAGCTCGCGAATTCGGGCGAATGCCTCGAGGTGCTGCTCGCGCTGCGGGAAGTCCTCCGGGAGCTCCATCCGAGCGAACCACTCCGGATTGGGTCCGAGCGTGTCGCCGGCGATCACGGCGAGCCCGTCGTCGGTATCGACCGCGATCGCGATGTGCCCCGGTGAGTGTCCGGGGGTGTGGATCCAGCGCAGTCCGGGCCGGATCTCTCCCCGCTCCCCGCTCAGCAGATGCACCTCGGCAAGATCTCGCACCCCCCGATACGGGCCCGCATGGGGGTTCTCCATCTCGTCTTCGTGCACGTAGAGCTGCACGGGACCGAGCTGCGGTAGTGCGGTGACGTGATCGGAATGGAGGTGGGTCATGACGACCGTCGGGATGTCCTCAGGCTCGAGATCGTGCGTCTGCAGCGCGCCGATCAGCATGTCCCCTTGAGTCTGGTAGCCGGGATCGACGACGATGCTGTCCGGGCCACGGAGCAGAACGGTGTTCGGCCAGGCGATCATCGCAGGCACGGTGCCGGGCAGCTTGCGGTAGCTGCGGAAGGTCCCGTAGGTACTTGGGGCCCTCAGCTCCACGAACTCGTCGTCCTGAAGCGCGAACACCACCCGGTGCGCCGGAACCAGGATGTCGAGACTCCAGCGCGCCACGGCGCCAGCGGCTACTTCAGG
>JAOTZF010000025.1 GCA_029861485.1 Thermoleophilia bacterium
CAGCGCCAGCGCGACGAAGACCGTGTCCAGGGCGATCGCTGAGCCGAAGTAGATGCCTCCGAGCCCACCGGAGGCCACCGGCAGCAGGGAGACCCCCACCATCACCAGGCTCCACAGGACGACCTGAAGCCGCGTCTCGGCGTCACCGGCGACCACCGGCAACATCGGCACGCGCACCGAGGCGTAGTCCTTGGAGAGGATCAGCGCCAAGGCCCAGAAGTGCGGCGGCGTCCAGAAGAAGACGATCGCGAACAGCAGCCACGCCTCGAGAGAGAGGCTGCCGGTCGCGGCGGCCCAGCCGACGAGCGGGGGCACTGCCCCGGCGGCGCCACCGATCACGATGTTGTGGGGCGTGCTCCGCTTCAGCCAGATGGTGTAGACGCCCACGTAGACCAGCAGTCCGACCATCGCGAGCATGGCCGCGAGCCAATTCACCAACAGCCCCAGCAGCAGGGCGCTCCCCACCCCCAGGGCGAGCCCGAAGATCAGTGCCTGAGCAGGAGAGACGCGGCCGGACACGACAGGGCGGTCGGTCGTGCGCGACATCGTCGCGTCGATGTCCCGGTCGACGAACTGGTTGATGGCATTGGCTCCGGCGGCCGCGAGATAGCCGCCGATCATCGTCCAGAGCAGGTCCCACCCATTGGGTCGCCCGTCCGCAGCGACGAACATTGCCGCCGCGGTCGTGACCAGCAACAGCACGATGATGCGTGGCTTGGTCAGGCGCACGTAGTCGGCTATTAGCCCCAGCGCGGTTGCGCTCGGACTGACCCGGCCGTCGGTCCCGGCGGTACCGACGCCCGTGGTCACGGAGCCCCGAGCGTCAGCGCGATGAGCACGACGAGCAGCACAGGAGGCACTACCGTCCACAGGGCGTCGAGGGCGCGCGCCCACCTCCACGCACCCTCGCGGGGCCAGATTCGCCATGATGCGACCAGAGCCGCAGGCACGGCGAGGACGATGGCGAGAATGAGCGCGATCGAGCTCAGGCTCATCGCTCAGAGAGGTTCGGGAACACCGCGGCGAGCATAACCGAGGCCGAATCCCGCCAAGCCGGTCCGTACGTACCGGGTTCGGAGCCCCCGACCAGGACTAAACTCTGTGCATGGAGCGGGTTGACGCGGTCGTTCTGGGCGCCGGACCGAGTGGCCTCGGCGCCGGCCTCGCCTTGGCGCGAGGCGGTGCGACGGTAGTCGTTATGGAGGCCGCCCGGCGGGTCGGGGGGCTGTGCGTGACCCGGCGCGCCAACGGCTTCGCATACGACGTGGGCGGCCACATCCCGTTCGTACGCAGCGAAGCGCGGCGTGCGTGGCTGGAGGAGGTTCTCGCCGGCGAGCTCCACTGGGTGGACCGCCCGGTCTCGTGCGTCATCGACGGCGCCATCGCGAAGGGCCGCTACCTCGACCAGCGGCCGTCAGCGCCCCTCGAGGCTGGCGCCCACGACGAAACGGCGCTCGGGGAGCTGGGCAGCCGCTTCGGCCAGAGCTTCGTCGATGAGGCGATGCGGCCCTACCTGGAGAAGATCGACGGCGTTCCCCTCGAGCGCATTCCCGGCAGCCGCGCGATCAAGCTGATGGTCGATCAGGCCGCCCCCGAGGGCTTCTGGTTCCCGAACGAGGGCATCGGCCAGCTGATGGACGCGATGGCCGATGCCATCAGCCAGGCGGGCGGCGAGGTTGCGCTCTGCCACCAAGCCCGAGCGATCGAGGTCTCCGCCGGACGAGTGACGGGCGTCGCGGCCGACAGCTTGAGTGATCTGCGGCGCATCGCGACCGATTCGATCGTGGTCGGCATACCTGCCGGGCTCGCTGCGCGCCTCGTTCAGCCGGCTGCACCTGCGGCGGCCACTCCCCACGTGGCGATGCGGGCCGTCTGCCTCGTCTACCTCGCCATCGATCAGCCCGCGGTCACCCACGAGGCCTGGATCCAGGTCGACCACCCCGAGGTGCCCTTCTCGCGCGCCTTCGAGCCGCGTAACTGGAGCGAGCGCCTGTCCCCTCCGAATGAGACCATGCTCGGCCTGGAGTGCTACTGCCAGGCCGACCCCGATGACCCGGTGTGGGCGCTCGACGATGAGAAGCTCGCGCGTGCCTGCGCCGCGGCGGCAGCGGATCCCCTGGGCTGGATCGACAGCCCAGCGCGAGCCTCTCTCATCGAGGTGGTCCGAATGCCCCGCGCATACCCGGTCCCCGATCTGCGTCAGGTGTCGCAGATCTCGGCTCCGGTCCAGTGGCTGGGCCAGATCGACGGGATCCATGTCGCACCCGGGGCGGCGGTCATCGAGGCGATCGAGGCGGGTGAGCGCGCGGCGGCTCGCCTCACGGGCGCGGCTCACGTCGCCGTCTAGGAGAGGCCCAGTGCCGATCGCACCCGCAACGGCGAGCGCGGCACGATTCCGCGAGCTGCTCGACCCCGAGCGGGTGATCGAGCATCCTCTCGAGCGAAAGCTCTATGCGAGGGACGGCTCCATCACCGAAGGCAAGTGCGGCCTCGTGGTGCTCCCGGAGACGCGTGACGAGGTATGTCGCTGCGTGCAGATGGCCTCCGAGCTGCGACTGGCGGTGGTGCCCCGAGGCTCAGGGACCGGGCTCGCCGGTGGCGCGGTTCCCCTCGACGATGCCGTGGTCATCTCGCTCGCGCGAATGAACCGGATCCTGGACATCGAGCCCGAGGTGCCCTGCGCCTCGGTAGAGCCCGGTGTCCTGAACCTGGACATCAGCATGGCCGTCTCGCACCTCGGGCTGCACTACGCGCCGGATCCGTCCAGTCAGGCGGCCTGCTCGATCGGGGGAAACGTCGCGACCAACTCCGGCGGGCCGCATTGTCTTGCCTACGGAGTGACCGCCCAGCACGTGCTCGGGCTGGAGATGGTCACCGCCGACGGAGAGGTGCTCGAGCTCGGAGGGCCCGCGCCCGATCCGCCGGGGTTCGACCTGCGGGGGCTCGCCGTCGGCGGCGAGGGAACCCTGGGCCTCGTCACCAAGGTCTGCGTGCGGCTGACGCGCAACCCGCCCGAGGTGCGTACGATGCTGCTGGACTTTGATTCGGTCACCGCTGGCGCCGCCACGGTGGGGGGCATCATCGCGGCAGGGGTCGTGCCGGCGGCGATGGAGATGATGGACCAGAAGATGAACGTCGCTGTCGAGGCGTTCGTCGGCGCCGGTCTGCCCGTGGACGCGGCCACGGTCCTGTTGGTCGAGGTCGACGGCACGCCCGCGCAAATCGCCGCCGAGGCCGCGCTCGTCGATGCGGTGGGCCGCAAGCATGGGGCGCGAGAGGTCCGGGTCGCCGCCGACGAGGCCGAGCGCCAGTTGCTGTGGAAGGCTCGCAAGAGCGCGTTCGGAGCCGTGGCGAGGGTGGCGCCCAACTACTACCTGCACGACTGTGTCGTGCCCAGAACCCACCTGGTCGGTGTGCTCGAGGAGATCGGCAACATTGCCGAGCGCCACGACCTCGTGATCATGAACGTCTTCCACGCGGGCGACGGCAACCTGCATCCGCTGATCGCCTTCGACCGGCGCGACGTGAAGCAAGTCGAGCGCGTCCACGCCGCAGGCAAGGAGATCATCGAGGCCTGCATGGCGGTCGGCGGAGTGTTGAGCGGAGAGCACGGGATCGGCCTGGAGAAGCGCGACTTCATGTCGCTGCAGTTCGGCGAGGTCGATCTGCGCGCTCAAGCCGACGCGCGCTGCGCCTTCGATCCCGAAGGCCTGCTGAACCCCCTCAAGGTCCTCCCCGCCGGTAGCCGTTGCGGCGAGGTCGCGCTCAGCCGAGACAGCCTGCCGCCGGGCACGTGGCTGTGAGCGAGGCGCCACCCAGCCGCAGCGAGGTGGCTGAGAAGCTCGCCGAGGCGAGCGCCGCCGGCTCGCCGCTCTCCCCGCGTGGCGGCGGCACACATTCTCGTGTCGGCCATCCCGGAGGCCGTCCTGCGGAGTTCCTCTCCACCGCACGACTCGATGGGCTGATCGACTACACGCCTCAGGACCTGACCATCACCGTCGAAGGGGGCATGCCCGTTGATCGACTGAGCGACATCGCGGCGGATCAGGGGCAGTTCTGGCCTCAGGTCGGCGCCGGCAACGGAGCTTCCGTGGGAGGGGTCCTCGCGTCAGCAGCCTCGGGGCTCTCGCGCCTCCGCTTCGGTCCGATTCGAGACTCGCTCCTGCAGGTCGTGGTCGCGACCGGCGACGGTCGGCTGGTGACCGCGGGAGGCCGGACGGTCAAGGGGGTCTCGGGTTACGACCTGCCGAGGCTCATGACCGGCTCGTTCGGCAGCCTGGGCGTAATCGTGGAGGCAACCTTGAAGCTCTGGCCGCGTCCGCCTGCACGCCAGTGGTACGTGCGGCCCGGCGCCGATGCGCTGGCCGGCGGCCGCGCGCTGTTGAGGGAGCTCTACCGACCAGGGGCGGTGATCGTGACGCCAGAAGCGACCCACCTGGAGCTGGTCGGGCAGCCCGAGGACGTCGTCGCGCCCCAGGGCTTCCTGCCGGCCGACCCCCCCGATCGGCCCACCGGCGACGCCCTCGTCCGGGCGGCGGTCTCGCCCGCGCGCCTGCCGGAACTGATCCAGGCACTCGGTGCGCTGGAGCTGTCTTTTGCGGCGCAACTCGGCGTGGGTACCTGCGCCGTCGGAGTGGAGTCCGCGCACCAGATCCAGAAGGTGCGCGAGCACGCCCTCGCGCTCGCCGGCCACGCGGTCGTCGAGGACGCGCCGGCCGAGTTGCGCAGGGACCCGTGGGGTCCACCGCCACCCGGCCTGAGGATCATGCGGCGGTTGAAGGCCGCCTTCGATCCGGCCGGGGTACTCAATCCCGGGCTCATGCCCGGAGGTATCTGATGGGCTGGGATCCCGCCCTCCCGGCGCCGGACGCCGAGGACATCGTCAAGTGCGTGTCGTGCGGCCTCTGCCTGCCCCACTGCCCCACCTTCCGGATCACGGGCCGGGAGACCGCGAGCCCAAGGGGCCGTATTGCAGCGATGCGTGCCGTCGAGGAGGACGGTGCTCCGGTTGATGCGGCATTCGGCACCATGATGGACGAGTGCCTGGCCTGTCGGGCGTGCGAGACAGCCTGCCCGAGCGGAGTTCCCTTCGGGCGAATGATCGAGGCTGCGCGGGCGCAGGTCGAGCCACGGCGACCGGCTCCCCTTCGCGGGCTCAAACGTCTCGCTCTCGCGGGCGTGCTACCGCGGCAATCGGTGGTGCGTGTGCTGGGGTTGGGCCTGGCGATGGCGCAGGCGACCGGGCTCGACCGCCTGGTGCCGCGGGCGCTTGCCGCGAGCGCGCCGAGGGTGCGGCTGACCGACGCGCTCCGGCCGTTGCCGCGACGGCATGGTGATGGACCTGCTGCGGCGTTGATGACCGGCTGCGTGATGGACGTGGCCTTCCGTGAGGTCCATGCCGCGACCATGGAGGTCATCGCCGCCGCCGGATACACCGCGGTACGGCCTCACGGAGGGGGCTGCTGTGGCGCGCTCGCCGCCCACTATGGCCATCCCGAGGCTGCCCGACGAATGGCGCGCAGGCGCATCGCCGAGCTCGAGCTGTACGAGCTGGTGGTCGTGAACAGCGCCGGTTGCAGCGGCCATATGAAGCACTACGGCGAGTTGCTCGCAGATGATCCGGCGTGGGCCGATCGAGCGGAGGCCGTCGCATCGCGAACCGTCGACGTCCTCGAGTTGCGGCCGCAGGTAGCGAGCTCCGCACGAGGAGACGTCGCGATGCACGATGCCTGCCATCACCTCAACGGCCAGCTGATCGCCGACCAACCGCGGCGCACCCTTCGCGAGGCCGGTGCCACCATTTGCGAGCTCGGGGACGGCGGTCGCTGCTGCGGCGCCGCGGGCGCCTACGCGATGGCCCAGCCGGAGCTTTCGGCCGAGCTTCGTCGGCAGAAGACCGACGCGATTGTCGCTACCGGGGCGCCGATCGTCGCCGTAGCGAACCCGGGATGTGCGATTCAGATCGCCAAGGGGCTGAGAGATGCGGGCTCGTCGGTGCGCGTCGCGCACCCGGCTCAGCTGATCAGCGGAGGCTAGGACACGACATCGACCGGGGTGCCCGGAGGCACTCGCCTGCCGATGTAGTTGATAGCGCCGTTGCCGAAGCGCACGCAGCCGTGACTAGCGGCGCTGCCGAGCAGGCTCGGCCGGTTGGTGCCGTGTAGGGCAACACGGCCCCGGCCGCCATCGAAGAAGTTGAGCCGCTCGGAATGCGCGGACAGCGTGATGATGTAGGGGCCGAAGAAGCCGCCTGCGGAGCGCTGCTTGACGACCTCGCTGATCGCGAAGCGGCCCGTCGGAGTGGGGAACGCAGAGCGGCCCACGACCACCCGGAAGCTGCGCGTGCGGCGACCGTTGCGGAAGACCCAGGCGCGGCGCTGGCCGGTGTCGACCTTGACGCGCCAGGGCGTCGAGGAGACCTTGAGAGCCTCACCGGGTACCCAGCCGGTGGACGCGTTGGGCCGGAACGGCAGCCGGACCTTGTACCACACGCCGTGCTTCACGCTCGTGCGCGCCGCGAGCACCAGAAGGGTCTGGGATCCGCGGTTGTAGGGGGCGAACGCGGAGAGCTTGCGCTTGCGCTTGGCGTTCTTGCGTGGGGCCGTGCGTGACCAGACGGGATAGAGCACCCGGGCCGTCCACGCCGTCTTGGTCGTCGGCCGAGATGCAATCGGTCGCGGTGCTCTCGCGTGAGAGACCTTCGCTTCGGACGATGAGTCAGGCTCCGCCCCCCATGAGCCGGCCGCGCCCGCGAGCAATGCGACGCCGGCACCGGCAAGGACAAGGGTGGTCAGGGAACGCCTCGGGAGACTCACGGCGGTCACCTTTTCACCGCCCGAGATCGGGATCCTTCGGCTCTGGTTCGCGCAGAACAGATCTGTATGGCCAACCTAAGTTCCACTTCAAAGAGCTCCCAAGTTCGGGTTCCCGGGTGGTCTACGCCGATCGTTTCTGGTGGATCGGCACCGGCGGCGGGACGCATCCCGCCGCCGGGGGAGGACTGCTCGCGCGTCAGCCGGTCACGCCGCCGCTACGCGGAGGACGCGGCGGGTCGGTGACCCTCACGATCGCCCTGTCGGTCTCGGGCGGCACACCCTGGGCCGTCACGATCGCCGTGTTCACCTTGCGACCGGCGGGCACCCCGGGAAGGATGCGCACGCGCATTCGCACGGTCTTCGAGCGGCCGGCTCGGATCGTTCCGAGGTTCCACCTGAGCACACCGTTTTCCACTCTCGCGCGGCTGGGCCTGCGCACCAGCACCATAGAGTCCGGCACCGGGTCGATCAGCACGACCTGGCGCGCGATGAAGCGGCTGGTGTTGCTGACCCGAATCGTGAAGTCGAAGGGCACATTGCGGCGTCGGGTCGCGGGGCCGCGCTTGTCGATGTCCAGATCGGGCGGGGGCGTGCCTGTGATCCTCGTCGGCGGGCCGCCCTGCACGATGCCGAAGTTGTGGTTCGGGCTCGGGGTCCCGGAGGTGATCGGAATGTTGGAGATCACCTGGGCGGTGGTAAGGCTGAAGCCACCCGGCTTGGCGACCTTCACCTGGTATCGGCCCGGTAGCAGGCCCGGGAACTCATACGTGCCACGCGCGGCACTGAACGTGGTGCCGGTCACGGACTGGCCGGTACCCGTCCTGCCCGTCAGCTCCAGCTTGATGCCGCCGGCGCCGATCTCTCCCACGTCGATCTGCTGGTTGCGATTCTGATCGATCCAGACGGTGCCGCTGAGCGGCGCCGGCCGGACATTGCCGACCTGGAACGTGCCCGTGCCGCCCGCAGGAACCAGCACACTGCCACTTGACGGAGTCACGGGTACCCAGCCTGGCTCAGGGACCTCGGCCACGTTCCACGTTCCGGCGGGAACGTTCGACAGCAGGACGGAGCCTTCGGTTCCGGTCGCTGCGCTACTGGGGTTCCCTGACGGGTTCGTCAAGTTGAAGTTCCAGGAGGGTAGGCCGGAGTCGGCGGCGTCGCGCCGGCCGTCGCCGTTGACGTCCTCGAACTTGATCAGCTGAAGGTTCCCGAGCGCGGCGGCGACATCGAAGATCGTCGTGGCGGTGCTCTCCGGAATCGTCCGGCCGGCGGCGTTACTGAAGAACTGCAGCGACACCTGGTATCGGCCGACCGGGCCCCCGACGCCGGGAGTGAACGCCGTGCTGGCGTTGGCCGGGCTGGGCTGACCCGTGAGGTCGGTCGACTGACTCAGCTGGACGAGGCCAGTGGGCGCCCGGACCTCGAGCAGCCTGCTGATCGGGTTCGAGGTGTAGGAGATCGAGTGCTGAATCTGCTCAGCCTGGCCCGGCGTGATCGCCTGTGGCGGCGACGGCACGCGGTCGAGTGTGATTCCGGCGCCCACGGCGACAGCGGGCAGGACGAGTGCCGTACCGGCGGCGAGTGCGAGCACGCCGAGCCGGCGGCGGGCGGATCGGGATGGCATAAGCAGGGCCCCCTCGAGACCAGAGGATCGGAGAACAACCAGGGGAGTTATGCGCGATCCTAGGTCCCGCTCCTCCCCCGGTCACCCCGTGGCGGGTCTCGCAACTGTTGCGAAAGCTCTCGCAACGCAGAAAAGCAGGATTCGGGCAGTTTTCTCGCTGTCGAAGGGGCCAGGGCTCAGGCTGCGCCGGGCGTGTCAACACCCCGAATCTTCCAGGCGGCCTGCCGAGGGCGACCGAGGGCGAGGACCAGGCCGGCAAGCGAGAGAAGCCCCAAAGCGGCGGCCACGAGCCAGACGGTGAGCTCACGCAGACGCTGCACGGGGGTGAGCGTCTTGCCGATGTCCTCGAATACTCGCGCCAGGTCGGCATCGTCGGTGGTCTGGGTGTAGGTGCCGCCGGTCTGGGTGGCCAGCAACGCGAGGGTCTCGCGTGGGTCGCCGAAGCGGGGGTGCGGGGGGTCGTCCCCCACCAGGATGGTGAAGACCGGAACCTGCACCGCCTGAGCCCGGGCGGCTGCGGCCGAAGGTTCGAGGCCGAGGGTGCGGGCGCCATCGGTGAGTAGCACGATCCGCGCGGGAGAGTCCTGAGAGTTGGCCGGGATCTCCTCCAGCACTCCTGCCCCACTGAGAAGGGAGAGCGAGGTCGCGACGGCATCGCCCAGAGCAGTGCCTTCCCGAGGCTCGGGCAGGTCGTCGAGAGCAGCGGCGACGACCGCGCGCTCGACGGTCGGGGTCACCAAGGTACGCGCCCGGTCGGCGAAGTTGACCAGCCCGATCGCCGTCGAGTCGGGTGCCTCCCCCAGCAGGCGCTTGGCTGCATCGGACGCGGCCACGAGTCGCGAGGGCTGTAGATCGTCCTTACGCATCGACAGAGAGGTATCGATTGCGAGAATCACCGTGCCGCGCTCCTCTTCGCGCGTCACGTCGACCGAAGGCCGGGCCGCGCCCACCGCAAGGGCGGTGATCGCCAGCAGACCGAGCAGCCCGCCGAGCAGCTGTGCATTCCGGGACCACCTCGGAGAGCGGACGTCCACGAGGCGGGGATCAGCGTATGCCGCCGCGGCCCGGCCCGCGCGACGCCACCAGAGCAGGCCGAGAACGCCCAGCACGGGCACCAGCAGGACCGCGAGCAGCCACTCCGGCGCCTGAAAGACGATTGGGCCGATCTCGGTCACGACAGCCTCGGAGCGAGTCGCCAGGCGCCGATGCCCGCCAGCAGCAGCAAAAGGGCCCCGGCCACCGCAGGCCACGCCGTGATCTCGTCCTTGACACGGACCGTGCCGATGAACGAGCCGAGCCGCTCGTACACTTGGCTGACCGACCCGGCGTCGCGCGACTCGAAGGCCTGACCTTCGGTGATCTCCGCCAGCCGCGAGAGCGCCTCGGGGGCGGGCGGAACACGGCGTCCGTCAGGCAGCACGCCCTCGTTCGTGCCGAGGGCGACCGTGAACACGGGCACTCCGGCGGCCCGCGCATCGCGCGCCGCCAGATCGACCGGCAGGCCCGTGGTGCTGGCGCCGTCGCTGAGCAGCAGGATCCGGGACGCCACCAACTCCTCGGCTCCCCCTTGGCCCTCGCGTAGAGCCGCGAGCGAGGTATCGACCGCGTCTCCGATCGCCGTCGCTCCGTCGGCGACAAGGCTGTCGAGTGCGCCGTTCAACGCCGCTCGATCCGTCGTCGGGGGAAGGACGATCGTTGCGACCCCGGAGAAGCTCACGAGCCCCACTTGGTACTGACGAGGCACCGTGTCCGCGAACCGCTTCGCGGCGTCTTGGGCGGCACGCAGTCGGTACGGTGCCACATCGTCGGCGGCCATGGATCCCGACACGTCGATCGCAAGCATGATCGACGCTTGCTCACGCGGCTGATCCCGGTCGACCTGAGGGCGCCCCAGCGCGAATGCCAGCAGGGCGACGCCGAGCAGGGCGAGCGCGGCCGGCAGGTACCGCAGCTTCGAGGGTGCGGCTGCGGCCGCCTCGATGTGCGTCAGGTCCGGATGCGGCACGCCGCTCGGCGGCCGGAGCCGCCGGAACAGTAGCCACGCGCCGACGGCGACCGGCACCAGCATGAGGGCCAGCAGGCCCCATGGCGCGATGAAGGTCATCCGACGCGCCGCCTGGGCGTCGGGCGACGCAGGCCGTAGACCACCGGCGTCAGCCAGTCGGTGTCGGGCTGTACGACGATGTGGCGCGCGCCGGCCCGACGGAGCATGGACTGGCGGCCGTTCGCCGCCCGTTCGACCTCTTGCCGAAAGCGCTGACGGAACCTGGGATCCGCCGTGTCGATCAGGCGTTGCCGACCGGTCTCCATGTCTTGCAGGCGAATCGGGCCGATCTCCGGGAGCTCGTGCTCTCGTCGATCGCGCACCTCGATCGCCAGTACCTCGTGGCGGCGACTTAAGACACCGATCGCCTCCTCGATCCTCCGCTCCGCTGGGAAGTCGCTGATGATCGCGACCAGCCCGCGATGGCGGGCGATGCGTCCGAGCGCCGTTATCGCCTTCGAGAGGTTGGTCTCACCGCTGGAGATCCTCGGCTCGACGCGCTCGGTTGCCGCCAGGGCCTCGATGAGGGCGCGCCGGTCGCCGCGGGGCGGCCGAACGAGATCGAGCTCGCCATTGCGAGTCGCAACGACACCGAGCCGGTCGCCGCGGCGACGCAGCACCGCGCCGATGCCCGCCACGATCTCCTGACCGACCTCGGCTTTGGTGCGCACGGCGCTCCCGAAGGCCATCGACGCGGACCGATCTAGCAAGATCCAGGCCGTCAGGACCGGCTCGATCTCGGGAACGCGGACCATCGGCTCCCCGGTGCGCGCGGACAGTGGCCAGTCCACCCAGCGAACGTCGTCGCCGGGTTCGTAGGCGCGAGTCACGGCAGGCTCGTCGCCGGGGCCCGGCCGACGGCCGCGCCGCTCGCCCTGCAGCACCCCGTCGAGGCGCCGGGCGACCTTGATCTCCGCGTGACGGAGAAGCCTCTCAGGCGACTGCACGGCCCCCGCCGAGGTCCACCTCGGGCTGAGGAATGGCCTCGATGATCGCGTCGAGCACCTGGTCGGGCGCCACGTCGGCGGCGAGTGCCTCGTAGCTCAGCACCACGCGATGGCGGAGGGCATCGTGGAACAGGCTGGCGATGTCCTCGGGCATGACGTAGCTGCGCCCACGAAGCACCGCGAGGGCCCGGCCGCCGCGAATCAGCGACAGCGACGCACGAGGCGATCCCCCCAAGTCGAGGTACGGCTCGAGGTGCGGCAGTCCTTCGGTGGTGGGCTCGCGAGTCGCGTTGACCAGCCGGACCGCGTACGAGCGCACCCGGTGGTCCACGAACACCGAGTCGGTGAGGTCCTGGAGCTCGCGCAGGCGCTCGGGGTAGAGCAGCTGTCGGGGCTGGGGCG
>JAOTZF010000026.1 GCA_029861485.1 Thermoleophilia bacterium
ACCGGTCTTCGCCCTCACGAACCTTCCGGAGGTCGTGAAGGCCGCGCTCTTCGCCCGATACTCGCGCAGCTCGAAATCGCTCCGGCGCCTCCTGATCGACGAGTTCCTCGACGGCGAACGGGAACTGCCGCGTCAGGCCGGCGCGGGCGAGGTCCGGGCAAGCGAGCTCTTCGACCGCGTGTTCTTCGAGTACGGCGACGACTCGGTCGCACAGCTCGCTGGAGCGCACCTCGCCGTCGAGGGCATCTCCAACGTGATGACCAAGGTGCTGCAGTGGGGGCGGCTCGCGTCCTACCTTGAGCAGTCGACCCGTTACATCTCCTTCGCGGAGAGGCGCGCCGGACGCTACCGGTACCACGTACCCACCGAGCTGGCCGGCGCGCCGCAGCAGGAGTACCGCTTGGTGCTGGACCGGGCTTTCGACCGGTACGGTGAGTTGGCGGAACGCTTGCGGGCCTATGTCGAGTCGCAGGTGCCGCAGACGCCGGGCACCCCGGCGGCCGCGCGGCGGCGGGCCGTCAACGCGCGGGCGCTGGATGCCGTTCGCGGGCTGCTACCCGCGGCCACGACGGCAAACGTCGGCGTGTTCGCATCCGGTCAGGCATACGAGGCGATGCTGTTGCGCATGCGGGCGCATCCGCTCGCCGAGGCCCGCGAGTGCGCGGAGGCGATGCTGCACGAGCTGCGCCGGGTGATTCCCTCGTTCCTCACCCGCGTCGACCGCGAGGACCGCGGCGGCGTGCACTCGGCGTACCTCAGCGACATCGACGCGGCGGCGGCCGAGCTCGCCCAAGAGATCTCCCCGTCAGCCAGGCTCGACGAGGAATCACCGACTGTCCGGCTGGTCGATTTCGATCCGGACGCCGAGAGACGCGTCCTCGCACACGCCCTGCTGCCACACACGAACCAGTCGCTCGCCCGGGTGATCGCTGCCGTCGATCGGCTCGGTGCTGCCGAGCGGCACGACGCGCTCATGCGCCTAGCGGGGGACCGCTCCAATCGGCGGCACAAGCCGGGCCGCGCGTTGGAGGCCGCCACCTACACCTTCGAGATCGTCTGCGACTACGGCGCCTACCGTGACCTTCAGCGACACCGGATGCTGAGCTTGCAGGTGCAGCCGCTTTCGGTGGACTTGGGCTACGAGATGCCGGTCGACGTCGCGGACGCCGAATGCGCCGGCGACTATGCCGAGGCCCAGGAAGAAAGCGCAGCCCTCTTCCGGACGCTCCTCGATGCACGCCCGACCGTGGCCCCGTACGCGGTGACACTCGCCCACCGGATACGTTTCACCCTGGTCGTCAACGCCCGCGAGGCGATGCATCTCATCGAGTTGCGCAGCCAGCCGCAGGGGCACGAGGCCTATCGCCGGGTGGCCCAGCTGATGCACGACCAGATCGCGAATGTCGCCGGGCACCGGGCCCTTGCCGACATGATGCGCTTCGTCGACCACAGCACTCCTGCGGCTGGGCGCCTGGCGGCGGAGGCCCGCTCTGAGGGCCGCAGCTCGAGCACCCCCTGAGGCGATTCGGCTGGACGAGATGGCCGCTCCGGTCGGCGAGCGCGCGAAGATCCGCAGCGAGGTGATGCCGCCAGTCCGATCCGGCCGGAGCCCACCCCGGCCCGGGGTCATCCGGGTAGTCTCGGCACGATGCTCCTCGTCCTCGCGATCGTCCTACTGATCGCCCTGCCCTCTCCATGGGGCTTGTTGGCGGCGGTCACCTTCTTCGTCGGCTTCCTCGCCGAGATCGCGACATGGCAGAAGTGGCTCGGAAAACGCAAAGCCGCCGTGGGGGCCCACACCCTCGTAGGGAGGACCGGTCGAGTCGTCAGCGACTGCGCCCCGGCCGGGCAGGTGCGCATCGGCGGTGAGATCTGGGCGGCGCGGTGCGAGGCCGAAGCGCTCGAGGGGCAAACGGTTCGCGTGCATGCGGTAGACGAGCTGACGTTGGTCGTGGAGCCCGAGCGCTAGCTCGAGAGGGATCCGCCCGCCCGCCGGGGGCGAGCCACAGGTCGCTGGTAGATTCCTGCCATGCCCGAGACCACTCCTGCCCGCCAGATCGGCGGCATGGCCCTGGCGAACGGACTGCTGGTTCATGGGTCCACTCACTGGGCCGCCGCGGTACAGGCTGCCGACGGCTCGGTCTCGGTGGCGACCGGCCGCAAGGTCCGTTTTTCCCGGGGATCAGCCGGGCGTTTCCCGGTCGTGCGGGGTGTGCTGAGACTCGCCGACGCGTTCGCTGTGCTACCGGCCGTGAAGCGCGCGATGCCGGAGGCCCGCTTTGCCATGGAGGACGCGGGCACCGGTATGGCCCTGATCGCGTCCGCCGCGATCGCGGCGGGCGTGCGCCGCTCAGTGCGCTGGCCGCTGGCACAGGAGGCGGCCGGTGCCGCGGCCGGGCTCGCCCCCATGCTGCTCGCGCTTCGCACCTCCTCCGCGGCGGTGTGGCACGGGGTGGAGCACAAGAGCATCGCGGCATACGAGAGCGGCGGAAGCGAGGGAATCCATCGCGCGGCCGAGCACGCCAAGGAACACCCACGTTGCGGCTCGAACTTGGTGGTTCCACTGCTGGTGACAAGCGCGGTCGCGAACACCGCAAGCCGCGTCCTGTTTCGCCGACAGGGGCCCCTCACCCGAGCCCTCGTGGGCGCCGCCAGCGTCGGCGCCGCCGTCGAGGTCTTCGCGTTCTCCGGTCGCATGCCCGAGCATCCGCTCGCGCGGGCGGTGCACGGCGCAGGCCGCATGATCCAGGCCGGCTTCGCCACTCGCGAACCCAGCGCCGCGGAGCTCGAGGTCGGCAAGGCGGCGATGGACGCGCTGATCGAAGCGGAGCGCGTCACGGCAGCGTGAGCGTTGCCGCCAGCGTCGTCATCCCGGCTGAACCGGCCGAGGTGTGGCAGATCTGGAGCGATATGGAGGCTTGGCCGCAGTGGAGCCCGGTGTACCTCCAGGTTGCGCTGGACGGCGCTCTCGCCGTCGGCACCCGAGCGGAGATGCAGATGCGCCATCCCCGCGGTCGGGCGTACTGGACCCGCCCGTGGTTGACGGAGGTCATCCCGGAGCGCGAGCTCTCTTGGACGGCCAAGGGAATGGGCTTGCGGGCGCGAACTCTCACCACGCTGGAGGCGGTTCCCTCGGGCACGAAGCTCCGCATCCGGGGCGAGACCACGGGAGTAATGGCCTTCGCGTATCGCATCGCCATGACCCGGAAGGTTCAGGCCAAGATATTTCTCGAGACACTCGACGCATTCGCCGAAGAGATGCGCCCATGAGGGGCATTGCCATCCTCACCGCGATCTTCGCCCTGCTGAGCGCCGGCCCGGCGCTTGCGCACATCGAGGTCTTCCCCACCTCGGCGCCGGTAGGCGAAGCGCAGACCTTCACGATTCGCGTGCCCAGCGAAGGGCGGGACACGACGGGTATCAGGATGACGTTCCCCGACAACATCAGCGTCTTCAGCTTTCGCCCACCGGGCTCTGGGTTCGCGGTCGAGCCGCTGCGCGGAGCGAACGGGGAGCTGAACGGCGTTCGCTACCGGGGTGGGAGCTTCGGACCGGACACGTACGAGGAGTTCGAGGTCATCGCCACCCCGCAAGAGCCCGGCGCGGCGATCTGGAGGGTCGAGCAGCAGTTGGCCGACGGCACCACCGTACTCTGGACCGGGCCTCCGGAGAGCGAGGGCGAGAGCGCTGGAGAACCGAGCGAGGGCGAGCCCGGCCCCGCCGCAGCCATCGAGATCACCGCCGAGCCCGTTGCCGAGCCGGGCATCGGCCCGGGGTCGAGCGGAGATGCCGACGCCGCGATGTGGCTCGCCCTGATCGCGGCGGGCCTGGCCGCCGGCGCCCTGATCGTCGGTGGTCTGCTGTGGGCCTCGAGGCCGATGGAGCTCCCGAAGGACGACTAGTCGATGATCGCTCGCCTCCTCGCCGCGGCACTGGTCGCGGTCCTCACGGCCCTCTTGGCCCCGAGCGCTCTCGCGGTTCTCGAGGTGCGCCCGAACACGGTCGCGATCGACTCCGAGGTCGACTTCGTGCTGCGGGTGCACTCCGTTCGGGCCGGCACGGCGACCCAGGCCGTGAAGGTGCGTTTTCCGGACGAGGTGACCGGGGTGGCGATCGCATCCCCACCGCTCGGCTGGTCGATGCGGGCCATAGAGAGCGACGGCCGCACCATCGGCGTGCGGTATATCGGCGGGATCATCCCCGAGGGAACCCATCAGGACTTCCTGATTCGAGCGCGCACGGAGGTCGCGGGGAGCAGCCTCTGGGCCGCGGAGCAGTTCTACGAGAACGGGGAGGTGGTGGAATTCTCGCTCGCGACGGCTCAGGCCGGCGATCGCGGGCAGGGCCCGGCCGCCGTCGTCGAGATCCGCGGACCGACTCCCGCCCCCGAGCCAGGCGCTCCCGCAACGCCTGCGGCACCACGAGAACCGGAGGCGCCCACCTCGGAGCAGCCCCTCACCGTCGTCTCCCAGCCCGAGTCTGAGGATGGCTTGGGCCTGCTTCGGGGGTTGGGCGTCACCCTGCTGCTCATCGCCCTTGCAGCCTTCGTCGCGGTGCTCGTGCTGCTGCGGACCCGCTCCGACGCCGCGGAGACGCCCGCATGAGCGGGGCGAAGCGCACCCGCCTTCCACCGGATACGTTCCAGCTGCCGGTCACGAGGATGCGCGAGGGCTACTACAGCGACGCGTACTTCAACTTCACGCGCGAGGTGCTCATTGCCGATGACCAGCGCCCCGAGGTGCTCGTGCAGGTGTTCCAGCGGGAGCGCTCGGTGTTGGGGGGCATGGACGAGGCGCTCGCGATCCTCCGACTCTGCGCCGGCCGCTTCGCCGCGGGCGAGTGGGAGGGAGGATGGGACGATCTGCGCGTGTCGGCGCTCTACGACGGGGATGAGATCGCCCCGTGGGAGACCGTGCTCACGATCGAAGGAGACTACTCGCTCTTCGCGCACCTGGAGACGCTCTACCTCGGCGTGCTCGCGCGGCGAACCCTGATCAGCCGGAACGTGCGCGACGTCGTCAGTGCAGCCCGCGGCAAGCCGATCCTCTACTTCCCGGCGCGATTCGATCACTGGCAGGTGCAGACCGGAGATGGCTGGGCGGCCCACATCGCCGGCGCGATCGGCGTGTCGACAGATGCGCAGGCGTCGTGGTGGGGCGGACGCGGGATGGGCACCGTGCCGCACGGACTGATCGCGGCATGCGGGGGCAACACCGCGCGGGCGGCGGAGCGCTTCGCCGAGAGATTCGCCGACCACGTGAACGTCATCGTGCTGGTCGACTTCGAGAACGACTCCGTGCGGACAGCGTTGGAGGTTGCAGACGCTCTCGAGGACCGGTTGTGGGGGGTGCGCCTCGATACTGCCGGGACCATGGTCGACCGCGCGCTCTGGCAGGAAATGGGCCGCTTCGACCCCACCGGGGTGGTACCGGAGCTCGTGTGGAAGGTGCGTGCGGCCCTCGACGCCGCCGGTCACGATGCCGTGCACATCGTCGCGTCGGGAGGCTTCGACGCCCAGCGCATCAGCGCATTCGAGGACGCCGGCGTCCCGGTCGACGCCTATGGCGTGGGCAGCTCGCTGCTTCGCGGGGCAAGCGATTTCACGGCGGACGTCGTGCGCGTCGACGGCAAGCCATGCGCCAAGGTCGGGCGCGGAGAGGCACCGAATCCCCGACTCGAGACAGTCGACTAGTCTCCTTGGCCGTGCTGATCCAAAGACTCCACCACGTAGCGTACGTCGTGCACGATCTCGACGAGGCGCTGCCGCTTTTCACCGACCGTTTCGGTCTCGAGGTCAGCGTGCGCGAGCACATGGACGACCAGGCGGTCGAGGCTTTGGCACTCGATACCCACGCCGGCCAGATCGAGCTGATCGCCCCCACCACGCCGGACAGCGGCATACGCCGGTTCCTGGAATCCCGCGGGCCCGGCCTGCACCACATCGCGTATGAGGTGGAGGACCTCCGCGCAGCGCTGAGGCAGCTCGCCGAGCAGGGCGTCGAGTTGATCGACAGCACACCGCGCAGGGGGCTCGGAGGCCACCAGGTGGCGTTCGTCCACCCCCAGTCGGCGGGAGGCGCGCTGACCGAGCTCGTGCAAGCCAACCCCGACCACTGAGGAGCCCAGCTGTGTCACGTCAAATCGAAATCGGCTACCAGGGCGGCACCGTCGTGAGGCTCACAATGGATGTGGCGGTTGCGGAGAAGCTGCTGAACGCCGTTGAGGGCGGGGGCTGGCATCGCGTCGACGCATACGAGGGCACCCACGCGCTGAACCTGGAGCAGGCCGTCTACGTGCGCCTCGAGGACAAGCCGGAGCGCATCGGGTTCGGCGGTTCCTAGCCGACGCGATGCAGCCGCCGCGCACCGGGGTGCTCCTAAGACCAGAACAACCCCATCGTGTGGAGGTGTTCCCGCCGGCGATACGCTGGTAGCGTGGCTCGTTAATTGCTGAAATCACCCGTTTATGCCCCGCAAATCAGGACATAGCTGACTCTGCCGACTCCACTCCGCCACCCCGCGCTCGTCGTCGCCATCGGCGTCCTTGCGGTTACGCTCGGAGCGTCGAACGCCTATGGCGCGTCGATCACCCTGAATGGTCCGGCCCACGGCACGGTCGTTCCGACGACGAGTACGTCGACCAGCGTGACCCTGTCGTGGAGTACGGACGCAACCGGGTGCACCACCGATCTACTCACCGCATTACCCCAGATCTCCGGGCCCATCCCGGTCGTCGGGCAGGCCGTGACCGGCGCGCCGCCGAACGGTGCGAACGTTCTCACGTTCATCAACAGCAAGCCGAACCGGACGTACTCCTGGTACGTCACCATGAACTGCCCCGGGCTGGGCGAGGTGCGCTCCGAGACGCGCACGTTCACCATCGAGGGTGCCAACCCGTGGCCTCGGCTGGGCGGTAAGCATCAGGTCGTCTGGGGCTCGACGCCGCAGACCTGGCGCTTCATACCGCGCTGCAAGCGCGGCGCCTGTAGGACGCGGGTCAAGATCCCGGGCGTTCCCTGGTTCACCCTGCGCTACAACCGCAAGAAGCGACTCTACTCAGCCCGCATCACCGGCAGCAAGGGCGCTCGGGCCGCGATCTGCACCGACCAGAAGACGAACAAGCAGTTTCGCAACGCCTACAAGGGATGGTTCAAGCTGACACTGCGAGTGAAGTTCACTCGCGTGGAGGGCGTCCACACCCTTGCCGAGCAGTTGGTCGGACGCCTGAACGGCCGTTACACGCCCACGAGGCGCGGCAAGCGCCTTCGGTGCCCGGCCTTTCGGGCCAACGACCCGGTGCGCGCCACTCTGAAGTAATGCGCAGCCCGCCGGCACTGGCGGGCCGCGCGGTCGACTGCTAGGTCTTCGCTGCTGTCAGCGTGGTGCTGAGGGTCTCGGTCGTCCCCGGCACCTTGCGCGCGGTGATCGTCAGCCGCCACGTGCCCTTACGCGGCTTCTTCACCGTGTAGAAGGCGAAGGCCCGGCCGCGCCGGTACGCGACGCTCTTCATGCGCTTGGCCTTGGCCGGAGTGATGGTCCGTCCCCTCGGGTCGATCAGGTTCACGGTGAACGTGCCCGTGCCCCATCCGGCGAAGAAGGTCGCCTCCTTGAGGCCCTTGGGCAGCCTGCGCGTGAGCACCCGCGTCTGGCCCTTCTTCACCCGCCACGTCTTCTTGCCAAACGTGCGGTCGCCCGCGTTCGTGCCACGACAGCGAAAGTAGACGTCGGTGAGCTTGGCATTACTCGGCGCCTTGACGTAGATGCCGCCCGTCTCACGGGCGATGCGCTTCAGACGCGCCACGTCGCCCTTCTGGAAGGCACGTCCGAGCTGCACGACGCACACGGGCCAGGCCCGGCCGGTGCCGTTGTACGCGAACTTCAGGTGGCTGTTGTCGTAGGTGCCGTTGTGGCCACCGTCGGTGAGGAAGATCGCCGCCTTGGGCCGCTTCTGGCTGACGCCCTTCGCGGTGAGCGTCTCATAGGCGTAGTCGAACGCGACGTCGTAGTCGGTGCCGCCCCGATTGATCGTCCGAGAGCGGGCGACCCGCGCCAGCCTGTTCACCTTTCCCTGAGTGATCCTCTGGAACTTGAAGATGCTGCGCCGCTTGTTGTCGAAACCGACGGCCCCGACGTAGTCGCCCGTGCTCGACAGCCGGAGCACGAGGTCCATTGCATCCGCGCGGCGCTTCTCCCGATCGCTCGCGGCCATGCTGCCGGAGATGTCGACGATGTTGATGAGGTCGAAACGACCTGGGAACGCCGGCGAGCGCTTGACGCGCTTGCTCTCGATGGTCCCGAGCGGGTGGCTCACGACCGACCCGTCAACGGTGTAGGTGACCTGAAAGGGCCCGCTGTAGCCGCCCGCCGGGAGGAACACCCGGTAGACATTGGTCTGGTTCGGTGCGAGCCCGCCGACGGCGGTGCCGTCGGGGAGGGTGAAGCTGACCGATTCGGCCCGGAAGGGGACGTTCGGTTGTAGATACGCGAACGTGCCGGGCGCACCGACGATCTTCTGCTTCTGCGTATCGACGAGCGCCGTCGGGCGCGGCAACGTGCTGGAGAAGAAGGTTGCGCAGAATCCGTAGAGGTCGAGCCGCAGGTCTTGGACCGCTCCGTCGTTGACCGGGCCGGCCACCGTCGTCCGCAGGCGGTTGGGGTCCCGGAAGTCTCGGCAAACGTCGGTTTCCTCTGCGGCCAGCGTGTACGGCCCGGGGCCGTTGTCGACGGTGGTGGCGCCGAACTCGTACTTGCCGAGGGCGTCGGTGAAGTCGGTGCCGATCGTCGCGCCGGTCGCATCCTTCAGCTCGACCTTCGCGCTGGAGATCGGCCCGCCGTTCGCGGTCGTCACCGTACCCGAGATATCCGCGTATGCGGTAGCGGAGAAGCCAAGCGTGAGCGCGGCCGCCAGTGGCAATGCGCGCCGAAGAGCGCTTGAGCGCTGGTAGCGACCTTTGTGCATGGTGTTCCTCCCCAGATCTTCGACGCGGCGGCGCCGCTGTGCCGTCGGTGATCACGACGAATGATCACCTGAACTGGCCACTTCATAATCCGGAAGGTCTTCCGGGATCAAGCCCCGCGAGTACAGGTTCGGCTAGTCAGTGGGGCCGGAGCCCTCGAGGCGCCCTTTCACGCCCGCCTCGAGCGCGTTCGCGCGGAGCAGGGCAAGCGCCTCGGGGCTCGCGGAGCTCGGGGATTGGCCCGGAGGTGCGCCGTGATGCCAGGCCACCGCGTGTCTCACGGCGAGGGCGCGAGAACGGTCGAGACCGCACCCGGCGGCGCGGTCGCCGATCATCGCGTCGCCGAGCGTGAGATGGCCAAGGGCTCTTCCCTCATCGGTGAGCTCAAAGGTCGCCCCGACCCGAAATGCCCGGGCGTGGCCGATGTCGTGCACCAACGCCGCCGCCAGCAGCAGGTCTACGTCCAGACGCGGGTGCCACTGACACAACGTCTGGCAGAGGGCTGCGACGCCCACGGTGTGCTCGATGAGCCCGCCGCGGTAGGAGTGATGGCCGCCGCGGGTGCACGGCACCTGCTTCCACGCCTCGACGAGCACCTCGTCGGAGGTGAAGCTCTCCATGAGAGCGCGCAGCCCGGGGTCCGCGATCTCATCCGCCAGATGGAGGACGAACCCGAACAGCTCGTCCGGGTCGCGGTGGCTACGGGGCAGGAGGTCCACGGGCGCCTCGTCGATGTCCGTGGTGGCGCTGATGTGGTCGATCAGCAGCTCGGCCTTGCCGCCACGTTCGCTGACCCGTCCGGTGACCCGCACGGTATCTCCGACCGAGAACCGCTCCGCGAAGAAGTCCGGCTGGTCGAGCACGACCCCACGAATCGCCCCGGTCGCATCTCCGAGCGTGACATCGAGAAACGGCCTCCCCTTGCGTGACAGCCGGCGGTCGGCGCGACGCACGCCGTAGATGCCCTCGATCGCGGTGCCGGGCGTGAATGAGTCGATGGTGGCCATCAGCGCTCGACCGCCGGGCAGATCAACCGGAAGTCGCAACTCTGACAGTGCCAGCCCGGCTTCGCCTCGAACTTCTGGGCGGCGATGCCGTCGGCCGCTGCCTGGGCGATCTGCAGCTGGTCGTCGACCTCCGGGCCGTCGACGATCACCCCGAGGATCGGCTCGCGATCCAGTACGTAGTGAAACGTGGCCTGCACCTCGCCGCCGCGCTGGCGCCCGATGGCAACCGCGTACAGGATCAGCGGCAGAGTGTCGTCGGGATGCAGCCGGCGGCTGGGGCGGCTCGCCGTCTTGTAGTCGACGACCTTCACGGCCCGGTCGCCGACGGCGTCGACGCGATCCACCCTCATCCGCAGCCGGTGCTGGCCGAGGGGCATCGTCAGCTCGAGCTCGGTGTCGAGGACGTCCGCGGACGCGCCATAGGCATCGTGGTAGCGGGGAATGACATGGCGAGCACGATCCATCGCGTGCTGCCCGGCCGCGGTCTCCGCGACGCCGGCCTCCTGCAGATGGGTCTCGATTCGCTCGACGAGACGCTCTCCATCGCCCCCGCCGCCGTCCCCGTAGTGCTCCTCGAGCGCATCGTGGACGGCGGTGCCGACCCTACGCTGCGCGTCGTCCGGCGACGGCACCCGGTCCACCCTGCCGAAGCGGTACCGCAGCGGACAGCCGATGTAGTCGGTGAGAGCCGTCGGAGTGAGCGCGATCGACTGGGGTGGGGGCGGCGAGATTGGCGGTGGCGTGGGCCCGGGGGCCTCGTCGCCTGCCCCGATGCGGACCTCGACGAGATGCTCTGCCGCCGACAGCGCAGCCTCACGCGCGCGCTCGTGCGCACCCCCACGGGCCGTTACCGCCACCTGACACGCGCGCTCGAACGCCTGCTTGGCCCGCTCGACCGCCTCCAGCGGAGGCGCCGGGATGCTGCCCACCGCCTCCTCCCGAGCGTCCAACGCGGTGCGGGCCTCGCGGAAGAAGGGCGACGGCCGCTCCGACCATCCGCGATCGTTCTCGGCCGGTCTCACCAGGTAGAGGTGCTTCCTCGCACGAGTCATGGCCACGTAGGCGAGACGACGCATCTCGGCCTCGTGGGCGGCATCGCCCGAGGGCACGACCTCCTGGAGAAGCTGGTCCGGGATCTCCAAGCGGTTGCGCTCGAAGCCCGGCAGATTCCTCTGGGTGAGGCCGACGAAGAAGACGGCGTGAAACTCGAGTCCCTTGGCCGAGTGGATGGTGGTGACCTGGACGCCCTCGCGAGGCCCGGAGGTACCGCTCCAGCGCACGCCCTGTTGCGCGAGCCCGTCCAGAAGCTCGACGAGCCCCGCGAAGTCGAGCTCGGGATCCCGTTCCAGCAGCTCGAGCGCCAACCGCTCGAGCTGGGCAAGCCCTTGGAGGCGAGCGGACCCCTCGGCGCCGCCGAGAGCGGCGGCTCTCGGTCGTAGGCCGGTCCTGTCGAGCACGGCCCTGACGCTCGCGCGAGGGCTCTCGTTCGCCGCTGTCGCAAGAAGCCCCTCGATGAGCTCCGCGGCATCCTCGCGACCCTTCTCCCGGGCGAGCCCGACGAGCGCGCCGGTCAACGGACCGGCGGCTGAGGAGACGAGGTCGACGACCTCGGCGTAAGGCAGGGCCAGGGCCGGATCCGTGGCTACCCGAAGGTGGGCCTGGGCGTCCGACGCATCGGCCAGGAGGCGCAACCAGCCGAGAGCCTCACGCGCCTCCCGACGCTCGAAGAGTCCGGTGCCGCCGCGCACCTGGTAGGGGATGCCTGCCGCGTCGAGCGCCTCGGTCAGCGCTGCGGACTCCGTG
>JAOTZF010000027.1 GCA_029861485.1 Thermoleophilia bacterium
TGAGCCACCCGGAGTTCTCTGGTCCTTGGTTGGCCAACATGGTCTCGATGAAGGGCCACGCCTGGTCCTGCTCTTGCGCCGCAGCGGCGCCGCGGGCACCGAGCACCGAGGCCGGCCCGAGAATGCCGATGGGATTGGCAGTCATCTTGATCTCGCCGGTCTTTACCTGCTCCTCGAGTAGAACGGGGACGATCTCCTCGGACGCGATCTTGCAGAACGGACACTGCAGATCGAGGTATTCGGTCACCTCGACCAGGGCATCGGGATCGCCGATCGTGGCGCCGGAGGCCGGAACACCCTCGAACGCCGCGAGGACATCGGTCGCGGCTTCAGGATCAGGATCCTCGGAGCTGCACGCAGCAACCAACATCAGCGAGGCGACTAGGAGCGCGAGAGCGCCCAATACACGCATTGGCACGGGGGTTTCCTCCAGATCGGCGGGGGCTTCGGCAAGTTGTACCGGCCGCGACGGATGCGCCCAAACGGCCGGTACGCTGAAATGACAATGGAAATCCACTCTCTCGGCACTGCCGAGCCCTTCAGGACGGCCGACGGCAGCACCATCAGGTCGCTGCTCGATAGGAGCAACGCCCCGGTCGCGAACCAGAGCCTCGCCGAGGCCACGATCGCGGTGGGTACCGCGACCCAGCGTCACTACCACCGCGAGAGCGAGGAATTCTACTTCCTCCTCGAAGGCGAGGGCCATATCGAGATCGACGGCGTCAGCAGGACCGTCTCCCCGGGAGACGCGATTCTGATACCACCGGGAAGCTGGCACCAGATAACGGCCGATTCCGGGTTGGAGATCCGCATGCTCGTGTGCTGCGCGCCGCCCTATCGCAACGAGGACACCTTCTTCGGTTAGGCACCGGGCTCAATCGGTGACGAACACGGCACGCGTCGGCCATGCGGGCGCGGCTAGGATGGCCCGTCACCATTCGACAGGAGCCCAGTGAGTGACCAGCTAATCCGCCTTGGCCATAGCCCGGACCCCGACGACGCGTTCATGTTCTACGCGATCGCGCGGGAGAAGATTCGGCTCGACGGATTCGAGTTCGAGCATCTCCTCCGTGACATCCAGACCCTCAACGAGTGGGCGGCGGAGGGCCGGCTGGAGGTGACCGCTCTGTCGGTGCACGCCTACGCGTACCTGGCCGACAAGTACCGCTTGCTGCCGCACGGGGCCTCGATGGGAGAGCAGTATGGGCCCATCGTCGTCGCGCGCGAGCCGATGGAGCCAGATCAGCTGAGGGGCTTACGAATCGCGGTGCCGGGGCTACTGACCAGCGCGTTCTTGGAGCTGCAGCTCGCGATCGGGAAGATCGCGGATCCGGTGATCAGGCCCTTCGATCGCATTCTTGATGTGGTCGAGGCCGGAGAGGTTGACGCCGGCCTGGTCATCCACGAGGGCCAGCTGACGTACCGCCAGCAGGGCCTCAAGCTGGTGATGGATCTCGGCAAGTGGTGGCACGAGCTGACGGGCGGCCTCCCCCTGCCGCTGGGGGCCAACGCGGTGCGACGCGATCTGGGCGAGCAGACCATGGCGCGCCTGTCGCGAGTACTCCGGGAGAGCATTGCCTACGGTCTCGAACACCGCGAGGACGCGCTTGCCTACGCCGCTCGGTTCGGCCGTGGGCTCGACGACCCGCTGGCCGACCGATTCGTGGAAATGTACGTCAACGACCGCACGCTGGATTACGGCGACGACGGTCGCGAGGCCGTGGCGGAGCTGCTTCGTCGCGGACGCGAGGCGGGCCTGATCGACAGAGACGTTCCGGTGGACTTTATCGAGGACGAGTGAGCGCGACCGACTGGGACCGCGAGATAGACCGCTGGACCGAGCGGTTTCGCGACGAGTGCGACCCTCCCCAGCCGTTCGCCGCCGCCCTTCGCGACGGGTGGACACCCGAGGCGCGCGCGGAGCTCGCCGAGCGCGCCGAGGCCTATCGGCAGCGCCACAGCGCCTACCGGGATGAGATCCGATCCGCTGGAGTAGATCTGGTCCGCTTCGACTGCAAGACCGGATCGTGCTCGGTGTGCCGGAAGTACGAGGGCAAGGCGTACTCGCTCACCGGCGAGACGCCTGACCTCCCGCCCCCGCCTCCCTTGCCGATCTGTCCTGCGTGCGACCACACCCTCAACCTCCTGACCCCTTTCTTCCTCCAGAGCCTCGGGCTCGATATCGAAGACCTGGTGGAGCAGGCCCAGCCGTTCGTCGACGACTGATCCTCAGGCGATGTGCACGGCGCGCGCGGCCTCGGGCGGGACGCTCACGAGCCTCGAGCGGTCCACCGTGATGGAGATCGGTCCCCCGAACTGACCGACCTCGACGATCTCAACCTCAGCGTCGGGAACGAGGCCGCGCTCGGCGAGGTACCGAAGCAGCTCTGAGTCACGGTCGTTGACCCGGCTCACGGTGCCTGTCTGGCCGACCGTGAGATCGGAGAGCCGCTCCAGCGGCACCGGCTCGACCTCGCCCTGCGGTGTTGGAATGGGATCCCCGTGTGGATCGCGCTCCGGATGCCCGAGCACCTCGGCGATGCGCGTGGCGAGGGTCTCGGAAATGTGGTGCTCGAGCACCTCGGCCTCGCGGTGAACCTCGTCCCAGGACATGCCGAGACGAGTCGCGAGGAAGGTCTCCAGGAGCCGGTGGTGGCGTACGACCGTGAGCGCGGCCACCCTCCCCTGGTCGGTGAGCTCGACCACGGGGCGCCGCTCGCCTTGAGGAGCCCGCGAGCTCACGTACCCCATCTCCTCGAGGCGCTTCAGCATGTTGCTGGCGGAGGGGGCCGTGACCGAGAGCGCCTCGTCAACGCGCGACACCGAGATCGGGTCATCGTCCTCGGGGGTCTCGCCGAGTAGGAAGATGGCCTTGAGGTAGTCCTGAACGGCGGGAGTCGGCGATTCCACGTTGCAGCCCTTGCGGTTTCTGGGATCGTAACCGCAGAGCCCGCCTTAGCACTTCAACGCCCGCGGTCTAAGACATCTTGTGCGACCACTCATGCGACCCTAACAATGGGTTGCGACATTCCTCTCCATGACGCCCGCACTTGCAGAGATCCGTGAACTGCGCCCGGTTTCACGCGGTTCCCGCCGCGTGAGCCTGCCTCAGATGGAGTTGTTCTCCGGCCTTCCGGAGCGCGACCTCGCGCTCCTTGACAGCCGGCTTGCGGTGATCCGCTGGCCGTGCGGAGCCGAGGCGCCGGAGCCGCTTAAGCGAGCCGACCATCTCTACCTGGTCAGGGAAGGACGCCTCGGGATGTTCGAGCGCACCGCCCCCGGCCACGAGATCATGATCACGATCCTCGAGGCGGGCTCCGCCTACTCGACGCTCGGCGCGGCCCCCCCCGCCGCCGTTGAGGCGCTCGAGGACGCGGCCGTGTCGCCGCTGCCGCGTCGCGCCCTCGAGGGCCTGATCACGCGCTACCCGCGCCTGGGCGTGAACCTCGCCGACCTGATGTCGGACCGCGTGGCGATGCTGCGCGAGACGGTCGCGCTGGTGAGCGAGATGCGCGTTGAGGACCGGCTCCGGGCTCGGCTGCATCAGTTGGCCGAGCGCTTCGGGGTCACGACCAAGGACGGCATCCAGCTGCGGCTTGATCTCACCCACGCCCAGTGGGCGACCCTCGTCGGTGCGTCTCGAGAGGCTGTGACCACCGCCTTCAGCAAGCTCCGCTCGAGCGGTTCTGTAATCGTCGACGGCCGCGACATCACCCTTCCCTGGGATGTCGTCCGCGAGCGCGAAGAGCGGCTGACCAGCACGGCCAGCTAGGTCGGTCGACCGGCGCGGCAGGGCGCTGGGCGACCGAGGCTACGAGCGGCGCTAGAGCCGCTCGTCGCCCAGGCCGAGGAAAGTGAGCTCCGGCGGAGTCTGGCCGCGGAGCGATTCCACCACGGGTGAGGTCCGCCTCTGCCGCCACGGTCGCCGCCACAGGGGTGTGGATGCGACACCTCTTCATCGAACGACTGCCCCACCGGCTTGGACACCCGATGGGGGGAAAGAGTGAGGCGGGGGTCCGCCTCCCAAGACCCCCGCCTCCATGCCCCTGGGCTGTGCCCAGGTCGATCGCCCGTAGGCGATCGTGTGGTGCGGCGCACTGCGCCGTCGCCACTAAGGATCGGCACAGGAGACGTGGTCTTTAGCTTTTTCATCCGGGCGCGCGCGGGCGCCGGTGATCTATTCGATCTCGGCGGCCCGCCGCAGATCGGCCAGTTCGTTGCTGAGATCCCGAGAGGCAAGGGCGATCAGGCGTCGCTTGCCTAGACCGGCCGCAGTCGCGAAGCGCTGCATATGCCGCACGACCTCGCCCAGAGCCTCTGCGCTCTGCTCGCGCTGCCGCTCCAGCCGGGAGTCGTCGAGGCTTGCGGACTGGAGGCGCTCCGAAATCGCCCGAGCCCGCCCGAGTGGAGCCTCGAGCGCCGGAGCGGCGCTGGTCAGCTCCGCCTCGGTTGGGTCAGCTCCGAGGTCCCGAACCACCACCAAGAACTCCTCGATGGCCTCGGCCGCGCCCGCGCTGTCTGCGAGATAGCGCTGTGGGGAGACTTCCGCACCCACCTCGAGCGGCGAGGTCTCCGCCTCCAGGGATTCTCCTCCGCACCCTGCCGCCAGCAGGATGACGATGAGACCGATGATCAGGCTGAGGTAGCGGATGGCAGCTCCTTGATCACCTCGAACAGCCGAGGGCCGGAGCGTCTCAGGCCTGGCAGGTCGTTGGCCACCAAATCGCGAGCGACGGCGCGCATCCTCGCAAGTACCGATGCGAATGCCCGCACCAGCCGGGCACGCTGAGATGCGAGCCGGGAGTCATCGAGCTCCAGCGCACGAAGCTCATCCAGCTCCCCGTCGGCCGCGCTGACCAATCCCGCAGCCGAGCCGCTGCCGTTCGGCCGCCCGGCAAGCCGATCCGCAGCAAGCCCGGCAAGGGCAGCGGCAGGCGAGAGGACGTCCTGCACCGCCGCCACGTAGTCGGCCGATGTCGCCCGGGTGGACACCGACGACGCGCCCACGTCATCGCCCCCACATCCCGCCAAAGCGAGGGATGCGCAGGCCGCCGTGGTCCACATCAGCTGCCGCGTCGACCGCATTCGTACGGATGGTAAACGAGTCGTTCGGCGCACTAGGCCCAACCGCTATCTTCTGGCAGTGACAGATCCCGGACTGATACCTCTCGCGCTGTCATACGACGACGTGCTGCTCGTGCCCCGCCGGAGCCCCGTCGGATCGCGGCGTGAGCCCGACACGACATCTCGCTTCTCGCGCAGGATCACCCTGCGCGCTCCCGTCGTCAGCGCGAACATGGACACCGTCACCGAGTCGCCGATGGCGGCCGCGATGGCACGGGCCGGTGGCCTCGGGGTAATCCACCGCTTCCTCGAGGTCTCGCAACAGACCGAGGAGGTCGCCGCGGTCAATCAGCAGACAGCCAACGAAGGCGAGACGAAGGGCCGCGGCGGCGGCCTGGCGGTCGCTGCCGCGATCGGCGTACAGGGCGACTTCTTGGCGCGCGCAGCGGCCCTCGCCGATGCCGGTGCGGACGCCCTGGTGCTCGATGTCGCGCATGGCCACGCCGAGCACGTACTGACGGCGCTCGCGGCAGTTCGTGAGCGAATCGGCGACGACGTGGACATCGTGGCGGGCAACGTCGCGACGCCCGAAGGCGTGAGGGATCTCGCCGCCGCGGGCGCTGACGCCGTGAAGGTCGGCGTTGGGCCTGGGTCGGCATGCACGACGCGCGTGGTGACCGGCGTCGGCGTGCCACAACTCAGCGCGGTGATGTGGTGCGCAGAGGCGCTTGCCGACCACGACGTGCCGCTCATCGCCGACGGCGGGATTCGGGCAGGTGGGGACGTCGCGAAGGCCCTTGCGGCCGGCGGCGACACGGTGATGGTCGGGAACCTGCTCGCCCGCGCCGACGAGAGCCCAGGCGAGGTCGTGAGGCACGGCGGCATGAGATATCGGCGCTACCGAGGCATGGCGTCTCACGGAGCGGCGGCATCACGACCGGCGGCCAACGGGTCCTCACCGGATGCCGCCGAGGGAGTCGAGGGACTCGTGCCGGTCTCGGGCCCGGTGGACGCGACGATCCGCGAGCTCGTCGGCGGCCTCCGCTCTTCGATGAGCTACTGCGGAGCCTACGATCTCATCGAGTTCCGCCGCGTCGCGAGCTTCGTCCGGATCACCGCTGGCGGCCTCAAGGAGAGCCATTCCCACGACATCCTTCGCGGCGACCGCTCGTGAGTAGACTCATCGCCGCATGAGCGCGACGCAGCGAGCCCTCGCGCCCCCGGAGCTGTGCGCCAACACGGTACGCGGCCTGGTCATGGATGCCGTGCAGGCCGCCAACAGCGGCCACCCCGGTGGACCGATGGGCCTGGCGACCGTGGGCTGGACGCTCTTCTCCCGGCACCTGCGCCACTCACCCGGTAACCCCGACTGGCCGGGCCGCGACCGGTTCGTATTGAGCAACGGACACGCGTCGATGCTGCTCTACTCGCTGCTGCATCTGACCGGGTACGACCTGACGCTCGATGACCTCAAAGCCTTTCGCCAGCTCGGCTCGAGAACTCCGGGGCACCCCGAGCGAGCGGAGGCGCCGGGGGTCGAGATAACCACCGGTCCCCTCGGACAAGGATTTGCCAACGCCGTCGGCTTTGCGCTCGCCGAGCGGGTGATGGCCGCGCAGTTCAATCGCGATGGCCACGAGGTGATCGACAACCTGACGTGGTTCATCGCCTCTGACGGCGACCTGATGGAGGGCATCTCGTATGAGGCCGCGTCGCTCGCCGGCTTCTTGAAGCTCGATCGGCTGATCGGGATCTTCGACGACAATCGGGTGAGCCTCGATGGGCCCACGGCGCTGAGCTTCGGCGAAGACGTTGCCGGACGCTTCGAGGCGCTTGGCTGGCGCGTGCTCAAGGTCGCCGACGGCAACGACGCCGGCGAGCTCGACGCCGCATTCGAGGACGCGAAGGCGTCCGACGGGCGCCCGACCATGATCATGGCCCGCACCGAGATCGGCTTCGGCTCACCCAACAAACAGGGCAGCGCCTCAAGCCACGGATCCCCGCTGGGCGAGGAAGAGGTCGAGCTCACCAAGCGGGCCCTCGGTTGGCCGACCCAGCCGACCTTCCTGGTGCCCGACGAGGTTGCAGGCTGGGCCGATGAATGCCGCGCGCGAGGCGACGCGCTCGAGAGGGAGTGGCACACGAAGTTCGGCGAGTACCACGCCGCCCATCCCGAGCTTGCGGCCGAGCTCGAGCGCCGCCGCGACGGTCTTCTCCCCAAGGACTGGGAGGCGTCGCTACCTCGATTCTCGATCGACCATCCCGCGATGGCGACCCGCAAGGCTGGACACGTTGCGATCAACGCGGCTGCAGATGTGCTACCGGAGATCATTCAAGGCGCGGCGGATCTCTCCGTGTCGACCAACACGACGATCGCCGACTCCGGGGACATCACCCCCGGCGACTTCTCGGGACGGAACATTCGCTACGGGGTGCGCGAGCACGCCATGGGTGCGATCACCAACGCGCTCGTGGCCTATGGTGGCCTGAGGCCGGCCTGCTCGACCTTCCTGACCTTCTCCGACTACCAGAAGAACACGATCCGCCTCGCCGCCCTGATGAATCTGCCGTCGATCTTCGTGTTCACGCACGATTCGATTGCGATGGGCGAAGATGGTCCGACGCACCAGCCGGTCGAGCACCTCGCCGCGCTGCGCGCTATCCCCAACGTGCTGACCCTGCGCCCCGCCGACGCCAACGAGACCGCGGCAGCGTGGCGAGTCGCCTTGCAGCGAACCACGGGGCCCAGCGTTTTGGTGCTCACCCGGCAGGGCTTGCCGATGCTCCAGCCCGACGCGCCCGTTGACCGCGGCGCCTACGTGGTGGCTGACGGCGGCGACGCGACGATCGTGGCGACAGGCTCCGAGGTTCAGGTGGGCCTTGCCGCTCGCGAGACGCTTGCGAGCGAGGGCATCGCTGCTCGGGTGGTCTCGATGCCCTCGTGGGAGCTGTTCGGCGCACAGGACCAGGAGTACCGCGAGCAGGTGATCCCGGCCAGGGTGCCGCGCGTCGCGGTTGAGGCCGCGAGCCCGTTGGGCTGGGCGAAGTGGGTGGACGGCGGCCCCGTCGTCGCGGTCGACCGATTCGGGGCCTCGGCCCCGGGCGAGGTCGTGATGGAAGCACTCGGCATCACCCCCGCCGCGGTCGCCGACGCGGTACGCGGCTCGCTCTGAGCCCCCTCATGGAAACCGCTCCTGCACGCCGCCCTCCGCTGAGGCGGGATCTGGCGTGAGCGTTCGGGAGCGATTGGAGGACGCGGCGCGAGACGATGCGCGCCTCGCCCGCATGCCGGGCCCCGCGGCGGTGATGATCTTCGGCGCCACCGGAGATCTCAGGCTCCGCAAGTTGGCCCCGGCCCTGTACAGCCTGGCCACGCGGCGGCTGGCGGAGCCGTCGGCGGGGGAGTTGGAGCTCTGCCAGCGCGATCGTCCCTTCGAGGCCGCCGTGCGCGCCGCAGAGCTGGTCGCGTGAGGGATCCGGAGGTGATCGTGGTTCCGGATGGCGAGGCCCTCGCGGATACCGGCGCTGCCTTGATCGAGCGAATTCTCATCGAGGCGTCGAGGTCCGCCGAGCTCGCGTCCGTCGCCTTGGCCGGAGGCACGACGCCGCAGGTCACCTACCGGCACCTCGCCTCACGCCCGGTGCCCTGGCGGTGCCTGCAGGTCTTCTTCGGTGACGAGCGATGCGTGCCGCCCGAGGACGACGCGTCGAACTACCACCTGGCCGAGCGGGCGATCCTGAAGCGCATCCCCCTGCGTCCGCGGCAGGTGCACCGAATCCGGGGTGAGATCGAGCCCGAGCGAGCGGCGGTCGAAGCCGAGGCGGCGATGCACGCCAACCTGCCCGGGAAGCTCCCCAGCCTTGATCTGGTGCTTCTCGAGACAGGCCCCGACGGCCATGTCGCCTCGCTCTTCCCGGATTCACCGGAACTCGACGTCGATGACCGACTCTACGTACCGGTACATCGGCCCGAGCTGCCCCACCCTCACCGCGTCAGCGTGACGCTCCCGGTGATCAACGAGGCCAAGCACATCGTGGTGATGGCCGCCGGCGAGGATGAGGCCCCTGCGGTCGCGAAGGCCCTGGCCGGTGATCGCTCGATCCCCGCCGGTCGGCTCGCCCCTTCCGACGGAGACCTCACCTGGGTCCTGACGGAGGCTGCAGCTCAGCTCGCGGGTTCCACCGGATCCTAGCCGCGAGGCGGCATCACCGCCTGCAACGCGACGAATCAAGTGATCGAGCCAGTGACCGAGGCGATTACTTGAGAGCTCGCCGCAAGACCACGGCCACTCCGAGGGGATCGGGCGCCAGCTCGATGAGATCGGTGTCACGGGGGCCGTCGATGAGATGGGCCGTGAATGCGTCACCGAGCCCCTGCCAGCGCCTACCCATCAGGACGAGCGGCCGAGTCTCGCCGCCGTCACGGCTCTCGTGCTGCATGAGGTTCCACGCGACTGCGACCTCGGCGAGCGTTCCGACCCCTCCGGCCACGGCGACCATGGCCTCGCACCCCGCGACGAGGATTCTGAGGCGATCGAAGAGATCGACGCCGGGACGCTCCTCTTTCACCCACCGGTTCGGGCTGCGGTGATCCCAGCCGGCGAGGGTGACGCCGATCGTTAGTCCGCCGGCCTCCGCCGCGCCGCGGCACACGGCCTCCATCACCCCGAAGTAGCCGCCGGTGGCGACGGTCCACCCTGCCTCGGCGACCAAGCCGCCGAGCTCGCGAGCAGCTTCGTACTCGGCGTCGCCCTCCTGAAGGCGGGCGCTGCCGAATACCGAGATGATGGCGCTCACGCGGCGCGGGTCCCGGTGTCCGCGACCCTGGCCAGCAGGCCTCGTGAGCGCTCGCTGCGCCCGATGCGGTCGACGATCCAGATCGTCGCGCGCACTGCCGGATCGTCGGGTCCACGGCGGGTGACGAGAGTTCTCACGCGTGTCGCCGGGCTGGATGCGGCTCCGTCTTGGCCGGTGGTGAGGATCGCGATGTCAAGCAGCTGTGCCACCTCCCTCGCGACGCCATGTGGTGCCGGGAACTCGGGGGTGAGCGCAGGCTGCCCACGCAGGATCACCTCGTATGCCGCCCCCACCTGATGGGCGACTATGCGGGCGAGGTCCTCCAAGCGTCCCCGCCGTAGCATGCGGGCGCCGGCCGTCGGCGGGAACGCTCCGGGAACCGAGAGGCCGATGTCGTGCAGCCAGGCCGCACGCAGGAGCAGCTGCCGAGGCTCGTCGTCCAGGCTCGCCGCGACCGCCAGCCGGGCGGCTTGCTGCGCGACGCCCCGCACATGCTCGTACACCGGTGGCTCCATCAGTGCCCGGGCCAGCCTCTGGGTCCCTCGTGGGGCGCCGCAGTCCCGCCACAGCCCCATCAGATCCGGTGGAATCATCTATCCGACGATCATCGCGCGCGCCTGATCGACGACCCGGTGGGCCTCCTCATCGGCGCGTTCGCGTACCTCTGCGGGCACCTCGGGCTCGGTGTCTCCGAGCAGAGTCGCGGTGAGCTTCTCCCCGACGCGGTCTTCGGCCGCGGCCAGCCATTCAGCCGGAATCGCATCTTCGAGCTCCGCCCCGATCATCGTCGCGAACAACATCGCCCAGGCGCGGGGAACGGTGTCGAAGGTATATCCACCGCCACCAAGCGCGATCCACCGCCCCTCGGCGCTCTCGCCTGCGATCTCCTTGAGCGCGCGGTAGAGCCGCGGATACGTAGGCATGGAGATCTGCAAGTGGGCGAGCGGATCCGCATGATGGGGATCCGCCCCGTTCTGGGTCACGATCGCATCGGGCTGAAAGGCCTTGACCGCCGGCGCGATCACCTCGGTGACCGCGCGCAAGTACGGATCGTCTCCCGAGTGGGCAGGGAGCGGAATGTTCAGGGCGCTGCCGGGCGCATTCTGACCTCCGCGCTCCTCGAGGCCGCCGGTGCCCGGGAAGAGGAACTGGCCGCTCTCGTGCACCGAGCAGGTCAGCACCCGTGGCTGCTCCCAGAAGATCCACTGGGTGCCGTCGCCGTGGTGGACGTCGACATCGATGTAGGCGACCCGCTCCGCGCCGGCGTCCAGCATCGCCTGGATGGCGACCGCGGGATCGTTGTAGATGCAGAACCCGGCGGCGCGATTCGCGAAGGCGTGGTGCAGACCGCCGCCCGCGCAGAACGCCTGATCGGCCTGGTCATTCCAGACGCTCATCGCGGCGGTGATCGAGGCCCCGCACAGGCGTGCCGCCGCCTCGTGCATACCGGCGAATGCCGGTGTGTCTCCCGCCGCCGCGAGCCCCCACTGACCCGCTTCCCAGCTCGCCGCCAGCGCAGGGCTCGCCGAGAACTGCCGCACGGCCGCAACGTAGGCCGGCGCATGGACGCGTTGGATCTGCTCGTCGGTGGCCGGCTCGGCTTCCACGACCCGGACGCCGGGGTACTCCAGCAGCCCATAGGCCTCGATGAGCTTCGCCGCCAACTCGCGGCGAACCGGAGTCAATGGATGGTCATCGCCGAGGTCGTAGTCGAGCGTCGCCGCGGCGTGAACGAAGGTCGTACGCATCGGCCTCAGCCGCTGAGCAGCCGCTTGGCGGCCTCGTTGACAACCCTGCCGTCGGCGGCCGAGCCGAGTCG
>JAOTZF010000204.1 GCA_029861485.1 Thermoleophilia bacterium
TAGCCTTGCTCGCAGCCAAGATCCCGCGCGACCGCCCGGTCGGGCTCGGCCCCCAACCCGGTGACCCGCAGGTCATCGGCCTCTGCACTGGCGCTGCCCAGAAACAGGGCGTCATCCCCGGTCTGCGTGTCGGCGAGGCTCTTTCTCGCTGCCCCGAGCTCCATCTCGTGCCTCCCGACCCGGAGGGCGTCGCAAAGGCCAGCGAAAAGCTGCTCGAACGCCTCGAGGCCATGGGTGCTGCGGTCGAACCGGTCGAGGTCGGCGTAGCCTGTTTCGAGTCCCGAGGGCTGGAGCGCCTGCACGGCGGGCTCGACCGGCTACTGCGTCGCTTGCCCGCGGCGCTCCCTGTCGGCGCGGGCGGCCGGATCGGTGTTGCCCCCTCCCGATTCGCCGCCCTCCAGGCTGGCCGCGAGGCGAAGGCGCGCGCGCCGCTGATGCTCCAAGCGCGCGAGGTCGCTCACTTCCTCTCCCCCCTGCCCATCGGCCGGCTTGCGTCCGCACTCGGTCGCGATGGCGACAGCGAGGCAGAGCAAACCCCCGACGATCCACTCGACCCCAAGACGGTCACGATGCTCGAGAACCTCGGCATCCGCACCCTGGGTCAGATGGCGATGCTGCCCCGCCAAGCAGTGCTCGACCGGCTGGGCTTCCCCGGAGTCCGCGCCTGGCGCCTCGCCCGCGGCGAGGACGACCGCCGTTTGAGACCTCGCACTCCACCCGACCCGATCGAGTCGTCGGTCACCTTCCCCGAGCCCGTCGGCGCCCTACCGGCGCTTCAGTCGGCGGCCAAGATGCTGATCTACCAAATCACCGCCATCGCCAACGCCCGCGGCCGCGCCATCCGTCGTATCGGCTTCCGCGCCCAGATCGCCGACAACGCCTCCTGGTCACGCAGCCTCACCCTCCGCGAGCCCAGCACCGATCCCGAGCGCATCGCCTCCGCGGCCCTCCCCAACCTGGAGACCATCGCCGCCCCAGTGCTGGAGCTCACCGTGCGCGCGGATGCCAGTACCGTCGCCTCCGGCCGTCAGATCTCCATCAACGAAAGCGGCCCCAACGAGCGCCGCCGCCGAACCGGCGAAGCTCTCCGCCACGTTCAGGCCGCCTACGGAGACGAGGCTCTGCTGCGCGCCATCGAGGTCGAACCCCACACTCGCCTACCCGAGCGCCGATGGGTACTTGCGCCCTTCGATATCTAACCGAGCATCAGCCCATCGAGGTGGAGACCGACGACGCCGGCACCCCCATCGCGGTGACCGTCAACGGCCGCCGCCGCACCGTGGATTGTGTACGTGAGGAGTGGCTCATTCAGGATCTGTGGTGGACCGAGGAGCCAGTGGCGAGGCGCTACATCGACCTGGTGCTCGATAACGGCCGCCAGCTCGAGGTGTACCACCTGCCCTCGGGCTGGACGATCTCAACCCACCCCGCGAGCTGCGCGAGCGTCACGGTACGCGGCTCGGCGACTCGCCCAAGCTGACACGCCACCGCATACTCGGACCTGGCCGCCCGATCGAGCTCGCTGGCGGATCGGCTACGGCCCCCTACAGCCAGAGCGGCTGGCGCTATCTCACGCTGCAGAACACCAACGCCTTTCCCAGACCCGTGGCTAGTCCCCGGCGCCCAGGCGGCGGACAATCCGGTCGGCCTCGGCGACGATCTGGGCCACCACGGCAGCGGCCGAACCCGAGCGGGCTAGGCCCGCGGCCTGACCGGCCCAGAGCGCGACGAGCTCATCGTCGCCTCGCTTCATGCCCTCCGAGCGGACTGGACCGGTTGCGGCCTGCTGCCGGGGATAGCCCAGATTCGAGGGCTCGACCGCATCCATGGTCTCGATCAGGGTGTTCCTGATGCCCCGCGCCGGCCGGCCGGACACGCTCGTCGTGATGACCGTGTCGGTGTCGCGCGCCTCGGTGACCCGCCTCTTGTAAGAGTCCGGAATACCTGACTCGGAGGTGGTGAGAAAGCGAGTTCCAACCTGTACTCCTTGGGCGCCGAGCGCCAGCGCGGCGACGAGGCCCCGGCCGTCCATGATGCCTCCGGCGGCAATCACCGGAGCGTCGACCGCGTCCACAACCTGTGGCACCAGGGCCATCGTCCCGACGATCGGAACGGTGCCGTCATCTTGGACGGTGAAGTTCGAGCGGTGGCCTCCGGCCTCCCCCCCTTGTGCGACGAGGGCATCAGCTCCCGAGGCAATGGCCTGCTCGGCGTCGGCGACGGTGGCAACCATGGCGACCATCGGCGCACCGTGGCGGCGGGCCATCTCGACGACCGGTGCCGGGTCCCCGAGCCCCGTGGCCACGACATCGGCCCCGGCCGCCAGGCCCGCCTTCACGAGTTCCGGGCCGGATGGCGATGCGGCCGAACCCTCGGACCTTCCGACGCCGAGCCGGTCGCGAAGGACCTCGACCGCCCTCTCGACCGGCTCCGCGTCTCCGCGCGGTGGCGTTGGGTCAGCCAGCAGGACGTTCACTCCGATCGGCTTGTTGGTGAGCGACTTTGCCTGCTTGACCGCCGCCTGGAGGCCCTCGACGGACATGCCGGCGGCGCCGAAGGTTCCGAGGCCACCGGCCTCGCTCACAGCCGCGACGAGCTGGGGCGTCGTCATCCCACCGGCCATACCCGCGAGCACGATCGGCACGTCGATGCCGAGGAGGTCACACAGGGGGGTGCGATGCACGGTCGAACCGTACCCCCTCAAGCATTGAGTATCCCTCGGCGCGCGCCGATGAAACCATGATGCACCCGCAGGAACCGACCGACGAGAGCTCGACCGCGCGCGAGAGCTCGCCACGGGAGAGCGAGTTGCTGGCTTTCGCGGTGGATCTCGGCACCTGCCGCACCGAGCCGGAGGTCTACGCGCTCGCGGCCGAGAGCCTTGCTCCGCTGATCCGTGCCGACCGTATGGCGATCGGACTCCTCGACGCCGGCTCCACCAGCATCACGCTGGTCCCACTCGGCGATCCACGCGGCCCATCCTCGCTCGGTCGGATCGACCTCGAGGACACGAGCGCCGACGCGGCCCTCCACAACGGTCAGCAGTTCATCGCCGACGCCACCAAGTCCATCACAGAAGACGCCCGGCGACTCCACGCCGCGGGCTTTC
>JAOTZF010000028.1 GCA_029861485.1 Thermoleophilia bacterium
GCGCTCTCGCCGAAGCCGACCGCGGTGAGAAGCAGCGGCGAGACCTTGGCTTCCTGGACCAGGAAACGCCGCACCGCCTTGGCCCGCTCCTCGCTGAGGCTCAGGTTGTACGCGGCGGGGCCGATCGCGTCGGTATGGCCGCCTATGAGGGTCCGCCGGCCCACATTCCTCACGAGCTTCGCCAGCTTGCGAAGCACCGGCGTGGCCTCCTCCCGCAGCTCAGCGGAGCCGAAGTCGAACACCACGCGGTTGGGGATCGACAGGTTGACCGGTGGTAGGTCCACGCTGTTGCGGCGCACGCGGATCGTCTGTCTCACCGTGCTCGAGCGTCCCCCGGCGTCGGTCACGGTCACCGACGCGTTGTAGTTGCCCGGGCTGTTGTAGGTCTTGGAAACGGTCGTCTTGTTCGACGTGGTCCCGTCGCCGAAGCGCCAGATGATCGAGGTGATGCCGGTCACATTGACGGCTTGGGCCCGGAAGACACCGCTCTGCGCGGCACCGGCGCCGCCTTCGCCGAGAGCCAGCGATGCGTCGAAGAGCACCGACCGGCCGCCCGCCGGCGCGAGCACCGGGTTGGCGATCGGCGGCGCGGGGGGCGTCGGGCCGATCGTGTATTCGCCGATGGTCGTGGCGATGCCGTTGATGATCAGTTGGACGGGGTACGTGCCGGGTGGCAGGTCCGGCACCTTGAACTCGATGCGCGCATCACGCCAGATGAGCGCTCGACCGACGGGGACACCGCCGACGGTGATCAGCGAGGTGCCCTGCCTCGCGCCCAAGCCGGAGCCGACGAGAGTCCCGAGGGATCCCCCTTCACCGGCAAGCGGCCCGGTCTCGCCTACGCTGGGCCCGGCCGGAGGGGTCGGATCGCCCGCTCCCCCGCCGGGCGGCGGCGGAGGCGGGGCCTGAACGGTGAGCGGCAACGGGCCGGTGACGCCCCCAATCGGTGCCGGGCTGCGGACTGCGATCTGCAGCGTCCCGGGAGCGGCGAGGCTCGCGGCGGGAATGGTTGCCCACGCCATACCGGCGTTGACGACGGTGGTCGGCAGGGGTGAGTCGTCGACCTCGATGACCGAGTTCGGCACGAAGTCACTCCCGGTGACGTTGACGACCAACTCGCCGCTACCCGCCGTGATCGAGACCGGGGTGATGGAGGTGATGACCGGAGCCGGATTTTGGATCGTGACTTGGATTGGGCCGCTCGTACCCCCGCCCGGCAGAGGCGTCACGACCCTTACAGTCGCCGTGCCCGCGGTCGCGAGCAGGCCTGCAGCAGGTACGAACTCGATGCTGCCCGGAGGACTCGGCTTGGAGGGCACCGGGGTGCCGTTCCAGGTCACCGCCGAAGCGTCGGTGAAGTCCGATCCGGTTGCGGTGAGACTGGTCGGGGGATTCAGCACGCTGAACGCCTGCGGCGTCACCCCAGTCAGCACCGGCAACGGTGCCCCAGGGTCGTTGACCACCCACGGGAAGCCCTCGGTGCCCGAAACGTTGCAGGTCGTCTCGTCGGCAAGGCCCGTCGGCGGACAGTCATAGACGGTGATCTTCCGATCGCCAGCCGCCCTGAACTGGGAGGCCGGCACGATGAACCCGAGTGCGGAGGCCGTTTGCGACCTGGCAGGGAGGAGGTCTCGTGTCGGGCCGTCGATCAGAATGGCCAGGCGAATGCCGTCCACCTTGAATTCGCCGTTGACGATGATTGGAGTCGCATTGCTGCCCACCGCCACTTCAGGGGGGTCGATACTCGAGATCGTCCCGCCTGCGAGCGCGCCGGCGGGCAGGGCCAACGCGGTTGCGGCGCACAGGGTGGTTGCAAGGGCGAGCGGCGCGCGCCGGCGCACAATGCGACGGGAAGGCATCATTGATTATTCTCCTTGGCCGGTGGGCCGGTGGGAGCCAGGCACTTACGTACGCCCATCACTTCGAACGAGCGGTTGGACTGCTGCTGAAGGGTGTCGAGCCTGCTCGCAGCACTAATAGCAGCACTCTTCGGCTCGACTCCGGAATCAAGGTCCACGATGAGCTCGTCGAGGACCTCGATCTGGGCCTGTCCTGCTGCGACCATGCTGGCGTGCTCCGCCTCGAAACGCTCGGGCGGCACCAGGGACGACAGCTGATTCACGGTCGGGCGCACCGATGCGTCGAGCGACAGCCGCACCACTGCCGATAACTGCCCCTCGGTCGTCGGCGCCAGGAGCTCGTCGACCCGCAGCGCGCTCTCACAAATGCGATTCGCGCGCTGCCGGTAGCTGATCAGCACGGCGTCCTGCTCTGCCGAAGTCGGCGCGGCGGCAGAGGCCGGCGAGATGCCTCCTCCGCCCCCGGTTCCGCCACGGTCGGCCAGCAGAATCGCGGCCGAGCCCAGCGCGACGATGGCGATCAGGGCGCAGCCGAGCGCGATCATCCCGAAAGCACGTGCAGAACGGGCGCTCTCGTCGGGATTCGGGTACTCCCAGCGGGGCCTGTGCGCAGGCTCCTGCGGGGTGCGCTCGAGCTTAGACACGCTCACACCCGGAAACTCTTTTTGAATTTGTGTGCGACTCGATGGGCTTTGACTATCGAGCCTCGCGGCAAAGTTGCAACGTCCAAAGGGCTAGGTCGACTTCCGCGCCCCGTGCCGAGCGGCTACTTCACTCTCCGGATCGTCATCCTCGCGATGGTGCGATTCCAGCCGTGCCGAGAGTTCCGGAGGTCCGCGATACCTCGAATGCGCGGGTCGCGCGTGATGCGACGGCGCTCGGTCGGCCCAACACCGTGCGCACCGAGGCATGGGACGTGAGCGGCACTTTCGGTGTTGCGCTCGGTCCCGGCATCGTAGGCGCGAACGTCGAGCACGCGGCGCCTGCTCTTCAGCGGCAGGGCCAGCTTGTTGACCCCTGCGAACGTGTCGTTGGAGCACACCTGCATCGAGGCGAAGCTAAAGCGGCGATGGCGGGTCGTCGTGCGCACCCGAAGCGTGATGGAGCGGCCGGGGGCGATGCGATTACTCACCGCCGCGCGACGCACGCCCTTCTTTCGCCGGAACTCGGCCAGTGCGATGGCCGTGACGCCGTCCTCGGCGAGCTGCGAGACGCCCGTGCTGGCGAACCGGCCGCGCCGAAAGAGGTTGGCGCGGCGATCGTGCACACCCCAGACGGCCGGCGTGAGGTCGGCCTTGCTGAGGTTCTTGATCGTGATGCGGTACTCGAGTGGCTTCGACGCGCCCATCGCAAGGGCCGGCAGCGCCAGCGCCGCAGCGCATGTGGCGATTCCGACGGCGAGACTGCGGGGTAACACGGGCGACTCCAGCTGCGGTTGACGGACGTGGCCGGAGGCTAGCGCGAGCACTTAACCGAACTGATTACGCGGAACTGAATTCGGCTCTTCGAAGTCTGCGGCGAGCGGCGGCCACGGGCATGCATCCACGTCCGGCGCCCAGCCTGTAGAACCTCTCGCAGGCCAACCTCGGGGGAGCAGAATGTCGAGCGAGCTCACGTCGGAAGACGGCAGCGTTGAGACAGCCGTGCGCGAGCGCTACGCGGCCGGCGCTACTCAGCAAGTGCCGGAGCTGTGCTGCGCGGTCTCGTATGACCCGGCGCTACTGGAGGCGATCCCCGATGAGGTGATCGAACGCGACTACGGCTGTGGCGACCCCACGAAGTTCGTGCGGGCCGGCGAGGCGGTGCTCGACCTCGGCAGCGGCGGAGGGAAAGCTTGCTTCATCGCCGCCCAGGTCGTCGGGGTCGAGGGATCGGTCATCGGCGTGGACATGACGCCGGAGATGCTGGACCTCGCGCGACGAAACGCTCCTGCCGTCGCCAGGAAGCTCGGCTACGCGAACGTCAGCTTCCGGCGCGGGCGCATCCAGGACCTGGCGCTAGACCTCGATCTGCTCGACCAGGAGCTCCGGGCGAGCAGCGCGACCGGCTGCGACGCCGGGCTGCGCGCCGAGCAGACGGCCGCTCGCCTGCGCGCCACCCATCCGATGGTCGCCTCGGACTCCATCGACACGGTGATCTCGAACTGCGTGCTCAATCTCGTGGACGCCGAGGCCAGGCCAGCGATGTTTCGCGAGATCCACCGTGTGCTGCTACCCGACGGCCGGGCCCTGATCTCGGACATCGTCTCCGACGTACCGGTACCGGCCCACCTCCGTGAGGACCCCGAGAAGTGGAGCGGATGCATCTCTGGCGCCATGACCGAGGCGGACTTCGCGAATGCCTTCGCCGCGGCCGACCTCGGCGGGCTTCAACTGCTGGAGGGCGGGGAGCAGCCGTGGCAGACGGTGGAGGGCATCGAGTTCCGCTCGATCACCGTGGCCGCCTACAAGGGCCAAGCCGGCGAGACGGTCCATGCCGCGGCGCGCTGCGGACCTGACTGCTGCTAGCTGACGGCGTCCAGCGCCTGCCGCAGATCGGCAAGCAGATCGTCCTCGCTCTCGATCCCCACCGATAGGCGCACCAGCGTCTCATCGACCTCGAGCGGCGAGCCCGCGGCGGAGGCGTGGGTCATCGCGCCCGGATGCTCGATCAGGGACTCCACCGCACCGAGCGACTCGGCGAGGGTGAAGATCTTGGTCTTGGTGACCAAAGAGAACGCCGCCTCGCGCCCGCCAGCCGCCAGGAACGAGACCATGCCGCCGTAGCCGGACATCTGGCGCGCGGCAGCCCCATGCCCGGGATGGCCCTCCTGCCCGGGGTAGAGCACCTTGCTCACGGCGGGGTGGTCACTCAGCAAGCCGACGATCGCCGCCGCGTTGTGGTTGTGGCGGTCCATGCGCACCGGGAGCGTCTTGATGCCGCGCAGGGTCAAAAAGCAATCCTGCGGCGCGGGTACGGCGCCGGCCGAGTTCTGCACGAAGGCGACCTGCTCGCCGAAGGCCGGATCACTGGTGACGACCAGGCCGCCCACGACGTCTGAGTGGCCGCCGAGGTACTTGGTGCTGGAGTGGACGACGACGTCAGCCCCGTGCTCCAGCGGCCGCTGCAGGTAGGGCGTGGCAAAGGTGTTGTCGACGACGCAGATCGCGCCGTTGGCATGGGCGATCTGCGCGACCGCCGCGATATCGATGACGTTGAGGCCCGGATTGGTCGGGCTCTCGATCCAGACGATCTTCGTGCCGACGGGCCAGTCGGCCGCGAGCGTGTCGGGTTGGGTGAGGTCCGCCGCGGTCCACAGCACGCCGGCAGGCTTGTAGACACCATCGATCAGGCGGAAGGTCCCGCCGTAGGCGTCGTTGCCCAGCACGATGCGGTCGCCCGGCGCCAGCCAGCGCAGCACGGCGTCGGCGGCGGCCATGCCGCTGCTGAATGCGTAGCCGTGGGAGCCGCCCTCGAGCGAGGCGATGCAGTGCTCCAGCGCCGTGCGAGTGGGGTTGGCGGTGCGCGAGTAGTCGTACCCCTTGTGTACGCCCACGGCGGTCTGGGCGTACGTGGACACTTGGTAGATCGGGGTCGTCACCGCACCGGTGGTGGGGTCGGGGTGCTGGCCGGCGTGGATGGCGCGCGTCTCGAACCCCGCACCCTTGGTGCGATCGGAATAGTCGGTCTCGCTCATTACAGAGCCTTCGCGGCGGACGAGGAGAGGAAGTTCAGCACGTCGGAATGAGCCAACACCGAGCGTGGCCGACCTCCGTCCAGAACCAGGAGCGCACCGCACGTGTCGAGCAGCCGCACCGCCAGCTCGACGGGCTGGCCGCTGCCGATGGTGACCAGCGCTTTGCCCATCACAACCTCCACCGGCGCGTCCAGCACGCCCGCGTCGGCGAACACCTTCTCCATCAGCTGGAGCTCTGAGACCGAGCCCATCACCTCAGCCGCAGCGAGCGGCATCTCGTTCTTCGCGACCGGAAGCTGGGAGACCCCGTGCTCGCGCATCACGTTGACCGCGTCTCGCACCGTCTCGTCCGGCCGTACGTAGACGAGGGCCGGGACCTCGCCGGCCTTGGAGTCGAGCACGTCGCCGACCGTCGGGCCGTCCGAGATGAGAAAGCCGTACTCGGCCATCCAGTCGTCGTTGTAGACCTTCGACAGGTAGAGGCGACCGCTGTCGGGAATGAGCACGACCACCAGGTCATCGGGGGTAAGCCTCTCGGCCACGCGCAGCGCCGCGGCCACCGCGGTTCCGCACGAGCCGCCGATCAGCAGCCCCTCCTCGTGGGTGACCCGGCGCGCCATCATGAACGAGTCGCGGTCGCTGACCGCGATCACCTCGTCGGCGATCTCGGGGTCGTAGGTCGGCGGCCAGAAGTCCTCGCCCACCCCTTCGACCAGATACGGACGGCCGGAGCCGCCGGAGAACACCGAGCCCTCTGGGTCGGCCGCGATCACCTGCACGCCGGGGTTCTTCGACTTGAGGTAGCGCCCCACGCCGGAGATGGTGCCGCCGGTTCCGGCGCCGGCGACGAAGTGGGTCAGCTTGCCCTCGGTCTGGCGCCAGATCTCCGGGCCCGTGGTCTCGAAATGGGCTTGCGGGTTGGTCGGGTTGAAGTACTGATTGGGCGAATACGCGCCCGGAGTTTCCTTGAGGAGGCGCTCGGCCGTGGAGTAGTAGGACTGCGGGTCCTCGGGCGGCACCGCGACGGGGCACACGACCACCTCGGCTCCGTACGCCCGCAGAAGCTGCACCTTCTCGTCGCTGACCTTGTCGGTCATCACGAAGATGCAGTCGTACCCGCGCTGAGCGGCCGTGATCGCAAGACCGACGCCGGTGTTGCCGGAGGTCGGCTCGATGATCGTGCCGCCGGGCTTCAGCTCTCCGCTCGCCTCGGCGGCCTCGATCATGGCCAGCGCGGGACGGTCCTTCACGCTGCCACCGGGATTGGTGGTCTCGAGCTTGGCGACCACCGGGCAGGGCAGTCCGGCGCCGACCTGCCTCAGGCGTACCAACGGCGTGTTGCCGATCAGATCCAGAACGGAGTCGGCGATCTCCATGTGCTGCGCTCCTGTGGGGCCGGCGAGACATCCGGGACCGTAGCGGTATCCGCCAGGATTGCGCCGAACCGGCCACGCGGCGGCCACCGCACGGCGCACTGCCCACCACGCCCGGGTTCCCTCACCCGAGTTGCCTACCCTGCGAACGAGGAAGTGAGATGCCCCGCTTTGGCCTCCAGCTGGCCAGCTTTCTCGAACCGGACTTCTTCACCCGCGCCACGGTGAGCGCCGCGACCGCCGAGCAGGCCGGGTTCGACTCGCTCTGGGTGATGGACCACTTCCATCAGCTGCCGCCGATGATGGCCCGCGACGCGCCCATGCCGGAGGCGTACACGACGCTGGCGGCGCTCGCGGCCGTGACCGAGCGCATTGAGCTCGGTGCCCTGGTCACCGGCATCACGTACCGGAACCCGGCCCTGCTGGCAAAGATGGCGACCACCCTGGACGTGATCTCCGGCGGCCGCGCCTGGCTCGGGGTCGGGGCATCGTGGAACGAGGACGAGTTCCACGCCTACGGTTTCGGCGACGAGCTGCCGTCGATCAAGGAGCGTCTCGACAGGCTCGAGGAAACGCTGCAGATTCTGCGGGGAATGATGCGCGAGACGGAGTCCAGCTTCTCCGGCGCGTACTACCGAACCCGCGGAGCTCTCAACATCCCCCCTCCGGTCCGGGATGGCGGGCCTCCCATTCTGATCGGGGGCTCCGGCGAGAAGCGTCTGCTCAAGCTCGTGGCGACCTACGGGGACGCGTGCAACCTGTTCGGCGATCCCGCCACGGTGCGCCAGAAGCTCGAGGTGCTCGATCAGCACTGCCGGGCCGTGCGCCGCGACCCGGAGGAGATCGAGGGAACGCACCTCGGCGGGCTGGTCGTCGGCGAGAACGACGCCGACGCGGCCAAGATCCGCGAGCGCTTTCTCTCCCAGTCGCAGGTCGAACCCGAGTTCTTCGACGGCTTCTTCACCGTCGGCGGACCCGAGCGCGTCAGAGACCAGGTGGCGGAGCTGATCGACGCCGGGCTCGAGCACCTGATGTTCTTCGATCTGAACGGCTGGGAGCCCGAGTACGTCATGAGGGCCGGGGAGACGCTCGCCCCGCTTCGCTGACTAGGCCGCCCGGCGTTGGGTGATCCGGGCCAGCGAGAACTCAGCCTCGCGGGCCTCGAGGTCATCCACTCTGCCCTGCAGCTCCGCGTTCTCGCGCCGAAGCCGAGTATTGGCTCCGGTGAGCTCGTCGTTCTTGCGTCCGAGCTGGAAGCCGGTCATGCCCAGCCGGATCGCGATCAGGACCGCGACCGCAAGAGCGCACGTCATGAGAAAGAGGCCGACGCTCATGGTTCCAGTCTCTCAAGGGTGCCGGCGCAGCGCAGCACATCCGGGGACGCTCGCTGCAAGAAATCGCAAGCTGGGCAGCCCCACTGGGATCTAGACGGAACGCGCCGCTTCGGCTCGCACACCCATGACCCTGCTGATCGCGACGAGGTCGGCCGACTCGGGCCACTTCTCAATGGGTGGTGCCGACCGTTCACGCCGGTCGGGCGCTCGCTGTGGTGATTACGAGCTACGGCCTGCGGTACGGCGGCTTCCCTCAGCCCGGTGAGGTTGGGCTGTAGAGCGACTCGGGCCTCAGAGGGTTCAGGAACGACCGCGCAATCCGGGGGGCCTGAGAGCCGGAGAGGGGACTCGAACCCCTGACCTGCTGTTTACAAGACAGCTGCTCTAGCCAGCTGAGCTACTCCGGCGTGCCCTCTAGAACGTAGCGCGCCCGCGTGATGCCACACCAACGCTAGTCGAGCGGCACGTACTGGATCGCGTCACCGGCGCTCAGCGCCTCGACCTCGGCGGGGACGATTCCCAGAGCATCCGCACCGGCGAGGTCGCCGATCGCGTGGGAGCCCTGCCGCAGCGCCGGCACAAGTCCGTCATCTCGCCAGCGGCAGCGGATGAACTCGGTCCGCGTCGTCGTCGCGCTGTATGGCTCGGCGAGGCGCGCCATGCGGGTTGCATCGAGCGGCAGCCCCAATAACTCGCGACCGAACAGCCGGAAGCACACCATCGACGAGACGGGGTTCCCGGGCAGGGCCAGCACGACCTGATCCCCTCTCGAGCCGAGCAGGAGCGGATGTCCGGGGCGAATCGCGACCCCCCAGAAGACCTGCTCGACGCCGAGCGACAGCAGCGCCGGACGCAAGTGGTCGTGCCGACCGACCGACACACCGCCGGTCGTTACCAGTAGGTCGGGCCGGCCGTCGCCCTCGGCCTCGAGAACCTCCCCCAGACGACGCTCCGTCTCCCCACGATCGTCGGGAAGCGATCCCATCGCGACGACGACTCCCCCTGCCGCCTCGACCTGCACCTTGAGCCCCGGCAGGTTCGCGTCGTAGACCTGGCCGGGAGCCCGCGGTTGCCCGGGCCTGACCAGCTCGTCCCCGCTGCCGGCGATCGCCACACGCACCCGCCGACGGCACGGCACATGGGCCAGGCCCAACGCCGCGAGTGTGATCACCTCGTGGGGACGAATCAGGTCTCCTTCATGCATGACGACGTCGCCGATCGAGACCTCCTCGCCCTGACGGCGGACGTGGGTGCCCGCCTGGAGCGCCTCGTCGGTGCTGACCCAGCCGCCACTCTCACGGGCGTCCTCCAGACGAAGGATCGCGTCCGCGCCCTTCGGCAGGCGGGCACCGGTAGAGATGCGAAGCGCCTTCCGCTCCTCCAGCGAGCCCTCCCACGGATGCCCCGCCCGGCTCTCGCCGACCAGCCAGAGCGAGCCCGGAAGATCTGCCGAGCGCACCGCGTACCCGTCCATCGCGGAATTCGTGAACTCCGGATGGTCTATGGGCGAGGCGACGTCCTGGAAGAGCAGGCGTCCGGCGGCCTGCTCCACCGGCACGCGCTCGAGCTCCGTGCGGCACTCGTGCGCCCGGACGGCGGCAAGCGCCTCGTCGAAGCTCAGCGAGTCAGAAGCCACGGCGCAGTTGAGGTGGCGTCGGTCAGGCCCCGACCCTACCGGCGGGGCTCCCAGGGAGGGCCTACCAGCCGAGGCTCGACAGCGCGGAGGCGGCCCGGGAGGTCGTCCAGGCGTCCGCTGCGCTCGGCACTCGGTCGAGCCCCACGCCCTCGCGGTAGCCCTGACGCAAGGCGAGTATCCGGGAGACCGAGCCAACCGCCGACTCCCGCGTGACGCTCCCCTGCCGGATGGCCTCGGCCAGCGCCGTGGCGGCACGATCGCCCGCGCTGTACTCGGTGGCGTAGATGAGCATGTCGGTGCCCGCCCGAGCGGAGGCGACCGCGGTTTGCCCGACATCGCCGAAGTCCTCGAGCGCCGGGGTGTCGAGCGCGTCGCTGATCGACACCCCCGTGAAACCGAGCCGGCGCCTGAGGTCGTTGGTGGCAATCGGGCGCGACAGCGCCGCAGGCCGGGAATCAAGCGCGGGGTAGATGGCGGTGGAGAGCATGATCATCGGAATCTCGCGCTCGATCAGCTCGGCGAAGGGCTGCTCGTCGATCCGCCGGAGATCATCGCGCGTCACATCGAGCGTCACGCTGCGGTCGTCGGTGTTTGCCGGCGAGGGCCCCAGGCCGGGAAAGTGCTTCGCCGCGGCGGCGACGCCGGTGAGCCAGAGACCATCGACGTAGGCGGCCGCCATCCGCGCCACGCGCTCGGGATCGCGGCTGAACGCCCGCCCCTCGCGCTCGATCGCGGTGCCGGGTCGGGGCACGTCGACGACCGGCGCCAGATTGACGTTGGCCCCGACGTCACCGAGCACGCGGCCGGCGACGCGGCCGGCCGCCTCGGCGCGCGCAACGTCGGCCTGGGCTCCGATCATCGCCGCCGACGGCTCGGGGCCGCCGGGTAGGCGGCGCACGGGTCCGCCCTCTTGATCCACCATGACCAGAAGGGGCTCGCGCAGGCCCGCAGGACGAGGGATCGCCTGTAGCCGGTCGACCAGGGTGCGCACCTGCCGCTCGCTCTGCACGTTGCCCCCGAAGAGGATCACCGCGCCCGCGTGGCCGCGACGAATGCGTGTGAGTAGCGCCGGTGGCGGCGTCGGCCCCTGGAAGGCGTAGACGATGCGCTGCCCGGCGAGCTGCTCGGGGGTCAACTCGCGGGCGGCCGCGGTCGGCGCGAGCACCGACCCGAGGATGAGGACCAGGAGCGATGTGCCCAGGGCGCGCAGGGCCGGTCGTATCGACCGCTGGGCAGACGGAGGCAGAGCGGTGTCCAGGCACAACACCAGGGCCCAGACTACGATCCATCTCGTTCCGATGCACCCGCCAGTCGTCCAGGCCGAAATCACGCGCGTACCGGAAGTGACCTCGCGACGGCGCTACGCGGCCGTCAGAGGCCGTCCGAGCGCAGGACGATCAGCTTCTCCACGCGCATGTCGGCGAACGTGTACGGGATGCCCCCGACCCCAAGACCGGCCTCTCGCAGTCCGGCGAACGGCATCCAGTCCACGCGGAAGGCGGTGTGATCGTTCACCAGCACCGACGCGGCCTCAAGCCGGCGCGCGGCCCTCAGCAGCATGTCGACGTCGCGTCCGAAGACCGCTGCCTGAAACGGGAAGGGCAGCGCGTTGG
>JAOTZF010000095.1 GCA_029861485.1 Thermoleophilia bacterium
GCCCACTGCCCTCCCCGGGTCGTGACCAGGCCGGCGTAGACCCCGCGCGCCGGTAACGCGGCCGTGCGGGGGATATCGACGTTGGCCGTCGGGAAGCCCATGCCTCGTCCTCGATGCGCCCCCTCGACCACGGGGCCCTCGATGCTGTGCGGGCGGGCGAGCAGGACGGCGGCCTCCCGCACGTCGCCCGCGACGATGAGCCGCCGGATCCGCGTCGATGACACGGGCTTGTCGCCTCCGGCGGTGACGATCCCCGGCGATGTCACCTCCAGACCGCACGCCCTCCCGACCCGATTCAGGGTGTCCACGGTGCCCGCGCCACCGTGGCCGAAGCGGAAGTTCTGCCCGACGACGATCGCGTCCGCGCCGATCGGGGCGGACGCGAGCATCTCGACGAAACGCTCGGCGCGGATTCGCGCGAAGGCTCGCGTGAAGGGAATGACCAGAAGCTCGTCGACGTCAAGTGCCCCGATGAGGGCCGCCTTGAACTCGACCGGGGTGATCACGGCCGGGCTGAGACCGGGCCGCAGGACCGAAACGGGGTTGGGCTCGAAGGTGACCACCATCAGCGAGCGGCCGCGGCGGTCGGCTCGGTCGCGGGCCTGGGCGATCACTTCCCGGTGGCCGAGGTGGACCCCGTCGAAGGTGCCGATGGCGACCACCCGGCGTGGTCCGCCAAGGGGCAGGTCGCCGAGCGACCAGTAGCGCTTCACCCGAGCACCACCTCCGGCTGCAACCGCGATCCGTCGCCGCGTGCGACCGCGACCAGTCTCTCGCCGTGGGTGAGCGCGACCGTTCCCTGGTCGTCGCCCTCGAGGGGCTCGCCATGGCTCACGCGCCGGGCCTCCTCAGCATTCAGCTCGCGCCGCGTCATGTGCGCCAACGCGACGTGTGGCGGCAGGCCGCCATGGGGCCCAACGGCGTCCGGGGGCACCGCGTCGCCGACCGACAGCGACCCGATCGCCGTGCGGCGAAGGGTGTCGCAGTAGCCGCCACAGCCGAGCCGCTCGCCGAGATCGACGGCCACCTGGCGGATGTAGGTGCCCTTGCTGCAGCCGAGCTCGACCGTCAGGCGCCGCCGATCGTCGCTGAGGGCGATTCGGCGGGCGGCGGTGATGCTGATCTCGCGACTCGGCCGCTCCGGCACCGCCTCTCCCCGCCTGACCCGCGCGTAGAGGCGCTCCCCGTCGACCTTCACGGCCGAGAGCGCCGGCACCAATTGGTCGTGCACCCCTTCGAGCTCCTGGATGGCTCGATCGACCTCGTCGGCTTGGGGCGGCGCGGCACCCTCCGTGATGGGCCCCTCGGGGTCCCCGCTCTCGGAGCACCGCCCAAGCACGATCTCCGCGACGTACGTCTTGTCCAGGTCCGCCAGGTACCGGGCCAGACGGGTCGCCCGGCCCACGAGCACGATGAGCAGTCCCGTCGCGAACGGGTCGAGCGTGCCGGCGTGTCCCACCTTCACGCGGCGCCCGACCGCCCGCCGGACCTGGGCCACGATGTCGTGTGAGGTCGGACCTTGGGGCTTGTCGACGAGCCAGATGCGGGGCGCGTGACTTTCGGTCACGACTGGGCGCGGAGCTCGTCCACGATCCACTCATAGAGCTCGGCGGGTTGACGGTCGCTGGTGAAGCCCGCCGCGGCACGGTGGCCTCCCCCTCCCTCCTTGCGCGCGACGATCGAGACGTCGACGTCCGGTCGGCTCGTCCGCAGTGACGCCCTGAACCGACCGTCGTCGAGCTCGCGCAGCAGGGCGGCGGCCTCGACGCCCTCGACACTCCTCAGAACCTCGACCACCGTCTCCGTGTCGGTGGCCTCGAGCTCGCGGAAGTCCTCCTGTCGCAGGTCCGAGACCATGAGCAGACCGTCCATCAGGATCTGGGAGCGCTCGATGGCCCGACCCAGCAGTCGGATGCGGCCGGCGGGCTGCTGTTCGTAGAGTCGGCGCGCGATCTCGGCATGGTCGATACCCAGGCCGATCAGCTCGGCGGCCGTCCGATGCGAGTGGGGCGAGGTGTTGCTGTAGGTGAAGTTTCCGGTGTCGGTGATCAAGCCGACGTAGAGCGCCTCCGCGCACTTGCGGTCGACCGGTAGCCCGGCCTCCTTGATGAGGTCATACGCGACCTCCGCGGCGCTCGATGCGGTCGGCGCGACGATGTTCAGGTGCCCGAAGAGGCTGTTGTCGTGGTGGTGATCAACGTTGATCACGCGACCGGCCCCCCACGGCGCGCCGCCATCCCAGAGGCGAGTCTCGCTCGCGCAGTCGAGCGTGAGCAGCGTTCGCTCCCCGACGTCCTCGGGGAGCCGCTCGAGCAGGGTCTCCCCCTCATCGATCAGGAACGCGATGTCGTCGGGCACGCCGTGCCCGTTGGGATGCGCGAGAACTACGTCGCGACCGGCGGCACTCAGCGCGCGCGCGGCTCCGAGCAGGGAGCCCAGCGCGTCACCGTCGGGGTTCTCATGCGAGGTGACTGCCCATCGCACGGTGGGATCCTTGAGCGCGTCGCGCACCGCCTCGAGATCAACCTGCCCCTCGAGGGCGGTGGCACCGCCGCTCATGGCGAGTCCTCGTCGGGGGCCACCTCGTCGATCAAACGCGTCAGATCGGCGGCCTGCTCGGGCAAGTCGTCATAGGTGAAGGTCAGATGCGGCGTGTTCCTGGTCCGGAGCGCAGCACCGATCCGGGACTGGAGCAGGCCGGCCGCGGACCTCAGCGCGGCGGCGCTCGACTCCCGCTCGTTCTCGTTCAGGGCCGAGAAGTAGACCGTCGCCTCGCTGAGGTCTCGGTTGGACCGAACGGCCGTGATGGTCACGAACCCCAGCCGCGGATCGGACAGCTCGCGCTGCACCGCCTCGGCGATCACCTCGCGAATGACCTCGTTCACGCGATGGCCGCGTGCCGAGCCGCTCACGAGGCCTCCTCCGCGGGGGTGCCATACAGCAGCTCGGGCGCCCGCACGATCTGCCGTGCCTCCCCGGCCACCAGGGCAACGGGGTCGGAATGGAGGCGACGTGACGCGGCCTCCAGCCGCTCGTTCGCCTCGCCGAGGCTCTGGGATGGGGTGGACAGCACCAGAGCTGCACGCTGCCACAGATCGTGGTACTCGGTTTCTGCCACCGCGTAGCCACCCTTGGTCATCCAGGCCTTCACCCGGCGAAGCTCCTTGCGCTTCTCCTTGAGCGAACTCGCGGCGGGCAGATGCAGATCGACATGCAGGATCCCGACGAATCCCGGCACGGGCGCGCCGCTTACTCCGCCGCCGCGGGCTCAGCGGTGCGGGCTACTTCTCGTAGCTCGTAGATCTCCAGCTCGTCGCCCTCCTTGACGTCGTTGAAGTCCGAGATGAGCACACCGCACTCGAAGCCCGAGGCCACCTCGCGCACGTCCTCGTCGAAACGCCGGAGCGAGGCGATCTCGCCCTCGTGGACGACCGTGCCGTCGCGGACCACCCGCACCTTGGCGCCGCGGCGAACCTCGCCCTCGGTGACGTAGGAACCGGCGATGGTGCCGATGCGGCTGGCGCGGAAGGTCGCGCGGACCTCCAGCGTGCCGACGACATCCTCGACGATCTCCGGCTCGAGCATGCCCTCGAGCGCGGCGGTGATGTCTTCGATTGCGCGGTAGATCACCCGGTAGTTGCGGATGTCGACGCCTTCGGCCTCGGCCAGGTTCCGGGCCTCCGGCCGCGGGCGCACGTTGAAGGCGATGATGATCGCCTGCGATGCAGAGGCCAGCATCACGTCCGACTCGGTAACCGCGCCGACGCCGGTCGAGATGACGCGAATGCGCACCTCCGACTGGTCGATCTTCTCCAGCGCGTCCACAAGCGCCCCGGCGGATCCCTGGACGTCGGCCTTGATGATGAGGTTCAGGTCCTTGAGCCCGCCCTCGCTGATCTGGTCGAAGAGGTCGTCCAGCGACACCGGCTTGCGGTTCGCGAGCTCCTCGGCCCTGAGACGTCGAGAGAGGTCGGCGGCGGCATTGCGTGCATCGCGCTCACTGCCCATCACACGGAACTTCTCCCCGGCGTCGACCACGCCATCGAGCCCGAGCAGCTCGACGGGGACCGACGGGCCCGCGCTCTCGATCGCTCTGCCGGTGTGATCGGTCATCGCCCGCACCCTGCCGGAGGACTCACCTGCCAGCACGACATCGCCCATCTTGAGCGTTCCACGTTGGACGAGCAGCGTGGCCACCGGCCCCCGGCCGGCATCCAGGCGCGACTCGACGACCGTCCCCGATGCCTCGGCGTCCGGGTTGGCCCGCGGCTCTGCGTCGGCGTCGGCGACCAGGAGCACCGTCTCGAGGAGGTCCTCGAGGCCCGTCCCCTCCTTCGCGGAGACCTCGACGAACTCGTGGTCGCCGCCCCAGGACGTCGGAACGATTTCGTCCTGAGACATCTCCTGCTTGACGCGGTCGGGGTTGGCGCCGGCCTTGTCGATCTTGTTCACCGCGACGATGAACGGCACCTCTGCAGCACGCGCGTGGTCGATGGCCTCTTTGGTCTGGGGCATCACGCCGTCGTCGGCCGCGACCACGATCACTGCGACGTCCGTTATCTTGGCGCCGCGGGCGCGCATCGCCGTGAAGGCTTCGTGGCCCGGCGTATCGAGGAAGGTGATCAAGCGCTCGCCGTGGTGCACCTGGTAGGCGCCGATGTGTTGGGTGATGCCTCCGGCCTCACCCGCGGCGACCTCGGTCTTGCGCACCGCGTCGAGCAAGGACGTCTTTCCGTGGTCGACGTGTCCCATGACCGTCACAACCGGGGCGCGAGGCTGGAGCGAGCTCGGATCGTCGTGGAACTCGAGCTCCTGCTCCAGTTCCTCCTCGGCCTTGGTGATGCTCACGGGGCGCCCGAGCTCCTCGCCCAAGAGCTCGATGGCCTCGTCCGAGAGCGACTGGGTGATGGTCGCCATCTCGCCCATCGTCATGAGGGTCTTCATGACGTCGGCGGAGCCCACCTCGAACGCGTCGGCCACGTCCTTGACGGTCGAACCCGAGCTGATCGACACCGGCTCGCCGACCGGAGGGGCCGCTTCCTCCACCGCGGGCTTCACGTCCCGTGCCTTCTGCTTTCTCTCACGGCTCTGGCCGCCGCCCGGACCCGACTCGCGCCGGCTGGCCTGGGAGTCGATGACGACGCGCCGTCGCTTCCCGCCGCCCTTCGGCTGGGCCGGCTTCTCGGCAGGCACGGCCTTCTCCTTCGGCGGGGCCGCCGGGGCCTCGGCCGCGGCCGTCGGCTCTGCCTCGGTCGCCGACGGCTCTGCCTCGGTCGCCGACGGCGCCACGTCGTGCTCGGCCTTCCGGGCCTCCCTCGGCGACTCGGCCTTCTTCGCCGTGGGCTCGACCTTCGGCTCGGGCTTCTTCGGGGCCTTGAGCGTCTCTGCGGCCGCGGCCTCGGGAGCCTTCACCGCAGTGCCCTCAGAACGCTCGACGGGCGGCGCCACCGCCGCGGCCTCGGCGGCGAGGTCGCGCTCCTTCTGCGGGGGTTGGGCCTGCGAGAGCTTCTGCTTCACCCTCTGCACGCTCGACGGGGCCGGCGGCACGGCGGCGCGGGCCTCGTCCGCCACGGATCGCGGCTGCGCGGCCTTCCGGGGGCGCGGCCTGGTGGGGCGTGGACGGGCCGCTGCCTCGCTCGGCGCGGCCTCGGCGGTCGCCTCCGTCGTCTCGGCTTTCGGTGTCTCGGCCGCCCGCGCCGTATTCGGGCGTCGGCTCGTGGGTCGCCTGGTCGTTGGACGCCGTCGACGCGGCTTGGCCTCGGCCTCATCGGCTCCGGCCGCAGCGGTTTCGTCGGGCTTCTCGGCCTCGGCTACGACCGTCGCCGTGGCGGCCTCGCGCTCGGTCATGCTGTCGGGCTTCGGGTATTTGCCCGGGCTCAGGACATGGAGCGCCTCGGCGACGTCGACCGTCGAGGACGCCGTCTTAATGTCGAGACCCGCCCGCTGCAGGCGCTGGACGACCAGGGAGCTCGGTAGCCCCTCTTCGCGCGCAACTTCATAAACCCGTTTCTTCGCCATCGTGCTCCTCAGCTCCCCGCCCGGAGAGCTACTGCCAGGTCTTGGTCGATCGTCAGATGCTCACCCGTATCCAGTCGCGCTGCGCGATGAAACGCGCGCCGTTCCGCGGCCCGCGAGAAGCACTCCTCGCTGCGGCAGACGTAGAGACCGCGCCCCGGCTCGCGCCGTGCATCGGCGCGCCGCAGCCGGTAGCCGCCGGCATCTGACGGGTCCGCGACGAAGCGCGCGAGCTCCCGCTGGGGCGCGCGAGCGCGGCACGCGATGCACGTGCGCTCGGGTGGGTGTCTGCTCGGTGGCATGAAACTCAGTTGACTACTCCGCCGGAGCGCTCGCCAGGCCGGCGATGCGCTCGGCGCCCTCCTCGGTCGATGCCTCTTCCAGTTCCTCGGGCGTGAGTGGCCGTCCGAGACCCTGCTCCGCGGTCCAGAGCGTCGCATGTGCCGGCAGGGCGCAGAACCGCGTGCTGGTCACGGCGGCGTTGGGACAGCGCTTGCCGTTGCGGAGGATCGCGGTGCAGCGTCCGCTGCCCTGCCGCTCGCCCTCCTCGCCGATATCCGCCTCGGCCTCTTCGTTAGCAAAGGTGGACTCGCTCTTGATGTCGATGCGCCATCCGGTGAGGCGGGCGGCCAACCGGGCGTTCATACCCTCTTTGCCGATGGCGAGGGCGAGCTGATCGTCCGGCACCACGACGGTCGTCTGCTCGGCCTCGTCGTCGACCAGCACCTCGCGTACGCGTGCCGGGGAGAGCGCCTTCGCGACGAATCGGGCCGGCTCCTCGTTGAACGGGATGATGTCGATCTTCTCTCCGCGGAGCTCGGACACGACCATGCGGACGCGCGAGCCCCGCGGTCCGACGCACGCGCCCACCGGATCCACGCCCTGGACGTGGGAGACCACGGCGATCTTCGAGCGCCAGCCCGGCTCGCGGGCGATGCCCTGGATCTCCACGAGCCCATCGGCCATCTCGG
>JAOTZF010000029.1 GCA_029861485.1 Thermoleophilia bacterium
ACGGCGAGACGTCGCCGGTCGCGACCAACTCGACCACCCTTGGGCGGCAGCGCAACCGCCGGGTCTCCATCTCGATCCTGAGGTCGAACTCGCCGGTGAAGCTCACCGGGCGCCAGCTGCAGATCGACCAGCGCCTCGCGATCGCCGCACTGCTCCGCGAGAAGGCGCTGCGCCGGCGCCTTCTCGCCGGCCTGAGAGCGTCAGACCTCAAGAACGGCACCCTCCACGCCGGCAGCTTCGATGGCAGCGTGGTCGTCGCTGGGCAGGAGTCCCTTGAGAAGACCACCACCTCGCGCCCCCGGCCCATCGAAGTACCGCGGTTGAGCAAACCCAGGCGGGGCTTCCGCTTCACGGCTCGCCAGGTGCTGATCAACCGCCGCATCTCGCAGGTCGCGGTGGCACGGGCCAACGCGCTGGCAGAGCGCTTCGACGACGGCCTCACCGGGAGTGACATCGCCGATGGGGCGATCAGCTCCAGGAAGCTCGTGCCGGGGCTGCGGTTCGGCTCGATCGGCGCGGGCCCCGCGCAGCCTCGCCGGCCGTTCTCGGTGCCGAGGCTCGACTCCGGCAGCATCCGGCCGACGAAGGTCACCGAGGCCGATCTGATCGCGAACCAGCGCCGCTCTCAGGCCGCGATCCGTCGCCTCAGCCTGCTGATCTCGCGCGTCAACGAGGGCTTCAGCGCGGAGGATTTCCGGCCCGGCTCGCTGTCCGTGCCCGACATCGCCCGCTAGCCGTCCGGCTGCTCGAGCGTCGACTCGAGCTGGTCAAGGCGATCCCCCCAGAAGTCCTCCAGGAACGCCCGCACCTGCTCGAGCGCCTCGGGATCGGCGCGGTGCACCCAGCTTGTTCCCGTGGCGGCGCATCGCGATCAGCCCGGTGTCGCGCTTCCGAGCGGCGCAATCGGCTCGACACCAGCTGAGGGACTTCTCGGCGATGGGCGCGCGGACGCGGGCCAGGCGGTAGCGACTCGGGCTCAGGCCATCATGCGCTCGTCTTCGTCGCGGAAGCGGGTCGGGATAGGCATTACCTCCTGCATCTCCGGAGCGTCGGGCATGTCCGCGCGCTCGCAGTGGCGGCCGAAGGCCATCGCGAGCGGCCGTGCCGTGAGACCGTGGGCGAAGACGCTGAACAGCACGGTGATTACGACAACGGTGAACACCTCCTCACGGCCTACCACGCCCTCCTCCTCCAAAACGATCAGCGCCAAGACGATCGAGGCGAGGCCGCGCGGCCCGAACCAGCCGACGAAGAGCTTCGTGGCGTGTGTGAGACCCAGTCCGAGCATTGAGAGTGCCACCGGCACCATCCGGATTAGCGTCAGACTGAGGACGGCATAGAGCGCGATCTCCCATGTGATCTCGTCGATACGCGGTGCGGCGAAGGCCGCCCCAAAGATGAAGAAGGTGCCGAGGGTCAGCAGCTGACCCTCCTCCTCGCTGAATTCCAGCAGTCGCGCGCTGAGGGGCTCGCAGATCTGTCCGGCGGCCAAGCCGGCGACGAAGGCGGCGATGAAGCCATTGCCGCCGAGTTCCTCCGCGCCAAGCAGGGCGATCAAGGCGAGCGCAATGGCGGTGAGCTGCTGGAAGGTGGGGCCGACAGAGTCGTTGCGGAGCGCCTGCTTGAGCAGCCATGCCCCTCCGAGCCCGACTGCCAGTCCGACAAGCACGCCAAGGCCGATCTGCTCGACGATGAACTGCACCCAGAAGGCCGTTGACCCGCTGTTGCCCTCGATACCGGCGAACGCAATGAAGATGAACAGGAACGGCACCGAGAGCCCGTCGTTGAGGCCGCTCTCGACGTTCAAGCCCTGACGCACGCGGGCGGGCACGGCCATATTGCTGACGACGGCCTGCCCCAGCGCCGCATCGGTCGGGGCGAGGACGGCGGCCACGATGGCGGCCTCCCAAAACTCCAGATCGGCGAGCAGCACCGCACCGACGGCGATACCGGCACCGATCGTGAGCGGCATCGCTATCGCCAGCAGCCGAACCGGGATCTGCGGACTGTGCCTTACCGCGATGAAGTCGATCCTGCCCGCATCTGTGAAGAGCACGATCGCCAGCGTCAGCTCGGCAAGCAGCCTGACAGCTTCCTCCTCGACGCTGACGCTGATGATGTCGAGGGCGTCGGGACTCACCAAAAGGCCGGCCGCGACGAAGACGATCGGGCCCGTGATGGCGTGGCGGCCAAGTAGCCGCGACACCAGGCCGTAGGCGAGAACGAGGGCGACGAAAACGAGAAGGGTGGTCATCGGCTCCTGGTGCCTCGTTGGGGCCGTAGGCTAGCGGCCGCAGCACGCGCGGCTGGTGGAGGAGGCGGGCCAGATGAAGACCCCGACCGTGAGCAATGCGGTCGGTTCACGCGCGTTCAGGCCCACGGCGGCGCCTCGGGACTGTCCCGGAAGCCCCGCGTTGGGATCGGCTTGATGTCCTGCATCTCCGGGGCATCCGCCATTCCAGTCCGCTCCCAGTGGCGGCCGAAGGCCGTTGCGAGCGGTCGGGCGGTGGCACCATGGGCAAAGACGCTTATCAGCACGGTGATCACGGCGACCGTGAAGACCTGCTCGCGGTGGAGAAGCGCCTCCTCCTCCAAGACGATCAGGGCCAGCACGAGAGAGGCAAGGCCGCGTGGGCCAAACCAGCCGAGGAAGAGCTTCGTGGAGTTGTCCAGCCCCATGCCGAGCATCGAGAGCGCCACCGGCAGCATTCGGACGAAAGTCAGGCTAAGCAGCGCGTAGAGGAGGATCTCCCATGTGATCTCATCGAGACTCGGGGCCGCGAACGCCACCCCGAAGATGAAGAAGGTGCCAAGAGTGAGCAACCGGCCCTCTTCCTCGGTGAACTCGAGCAGCCGATCGGTTAGCGGCCGGCATACCTGCCCCGCCGCCAAACCCGCCACGAACGCCGCGATCAAGCCACTGCCCCCGGACTGCTCGGCAGCAGTGAGCGCGACGACGGCTAGGGCGACCGCGACGAGCTGCTGGAAAGTCTCGTTGACCCGGTCGCGACGCAGCGCCCGATCCAGCAACCACGCTCCTCCCAATCCGATCACTAGACCGACGATCACCCCAAGGCCGACCTGCTCGATCACGAACTGGATCCAGAAACCCGAGGTGCGGGTCTCTTCCTGGATGCCCGCGATGCCCACGAAAACGAACAGGATTGGCACGGAAAGGCCGTCGTTGAGCCCGCTCTCCACGTTCAGTCCCTGGCGGAGTCGCGCGGGGATGGCCCGGTTCGTGATCACGGGCTGGCCGAGCGCCGCATCGGTGGGAGCCAAGATGGTGGCGAGGACCGCCGCCTCCCAGAACTCCAGGTCGGTCAAGATGGCCGCGCCGGCCCCGAGGCCCAGCAAGATCGTCAGCGGAAACGCGAGGCCGAGCAGGCGAACGGGGACTTGTGGGCTGTGCCATACCGCGGCGAAGTCGATTCTGCCCGCGTCGGTGAATAACACGATGGCGAGCGTGAGCTCTGCCAGCAACTCGACCGTGCTCTCCTCCACGTCGATATCGACCACGACGACATCGAGCACCTCCGGGCTCACCAGCAGCCCCGCTGCGACGAAGACCATCGTGCTCGTGATCCCTACGCGGTTGAGGCGTCGCGAGACGATGCCGAAGCCGATCAAGACGACGGAGAAGACGAGGATCGCGGTCATTGGCCCCTTTCGCGCGAGACGAGCCGTTGGAGGGTAACGGCCCGCTCCGCCCTCCCAGCGGATTGGCGCGCCGTCAGATCGCGATGCCACGGGGCGCGTCCGACTCTAGGATTCCTGCAATGGAGGAGCGAAGTCTGAAGCTCTTGGAGCTGCCGGCGATTTGCCGGCGCGTGGCCGCTGCGACGAGCTTCCGCGGTGGCGAAGAACTGGCCGAGCGCATGTCGCCCTCAGGCGACCTGGCCGAGGTCAGACGACGCGTCTCCGAAACCGAGGAGGCCCTCGCCCTGAGGGAGTCCGGCATCGCTAGCCCGCGGGGAGCCCGCGATCTGCGCGACCGCCTTCCCGCAGCGGCGCGCGGAGGCCTGCTGGAGCCTGAGGAGCTCAACGACCTGGCCCGGACCCTCGATGTCGCGCTCGGTCTACGCGAGCGAGTCCTGCCGCTTCGTGAGGTGGCACCCACGCTGGGGGGGCTGATGGCCGAGCTCGAGACCGGTGCTCTGACGGCGCTGGCATCGGAGTTGGCGCGCGCCATCGGGCCGGGTGGGGAGGTGCTCGATACCGCCTCACCGGAGTTGGCCGAGGTGCGCCGCAGGCTCGCCGCCGCCCGCGTCACCGCAGAGCGCCTGGTGGGCGACCTCGCCCGCCGCAACGCCGCACACCTGCAGGAGAGCTTCACTACTTCGCGTGCGGGGCGCCCCGTCCTCGCGGTGAAGGCATCGGCGCGCAAGGCCGTCCCGGGTCTGGTGCATGATCGATCGGCCTCCGGCGAGACGATCTTCGTCGAGCCGCTCGAGTTGGTGGAGCAGAACAACCTTGCCTCCGAGCTCGCGGCCGAGGAGCGGGCCGAGATCGAGCGCATACTCAAGATGCTGTCGGGGCGGGTCGGCGCCATGGCAGGCCAGATCGAACAGGCGACCGATGCGCTAGCCACGCTGGATTTCGCCTTGGCGCGCGCCGAGATCTCCCAGCGGTGGTCGGGATGCACAGTGCAGATCGGAGAGCGCATCGGCCTGGCGGCAGCACGGCATCCGCTGCTGGACGAGAAGACGGCAGTGCCCATCGACATCGCGTTCGGCGAGCTGCAGGCGCTGATCGTCTCGGGCCCCAACACCGGCGGCAAGACGGTCGCCCTCAAGACGCTTGGACTCGCGGCGCTGATCCACCAGTGCGGACTGCGCGTACCGGCCGCCAAGGCCGAGCTGCCGGTCTTCGACACGGTGCTCGCCGACATCGGCGACGAGCAGTCGATCGCTCGAAGCCTCTCGACCTTCTCCGGGCACGTGACGCGGTTGCGCCACGTCATCGAGCAGGCCACCGACCGCTCCCTCGCCTTGCTGGACGAGGTAGCCTCGGGCACCGACCCGGTCGAGGGCTCGGCCCTGGCTCGTGCCGTGTTGGAGTCGTTGGTGGATGGCGGCTCGCGCGTGGTCGCGACGACCCACCACGCCGAGGTGAAGGAGTGGGCCGCCGAGCACGAAGGCGTGGCGAATGCCGCGGTGGGCGTCGACCCGCGCACCCTTACGCCGACCTACGAGTTCCGGGTGGGGGAACCGGGAGCGAGCCACGCCCTGACCGTCGCCGACCGGCTTGGCTTGCCGCAGCAGATCGTCGGCCGCGCTCAGGAGCTCGTGGCGCCGACTCGCCGCGAGACCGAACGTCTGTTGGAGGACGCCGAGTCGGCCCGGGTCGAGGCGAGGGAGGAGCTCTCACGCGCGGCGGCCGAGCGCGACAAGGCTGCCGGGCTCACGCGGAAGGCCGAGCGTCGGGCGCAGGATCTCGAGGAGCGTGTCGCCAAGAGCCGTGCGGCCGCCGACGCCGAGCGGCAGGCCGCGCGGCAGGAGGTTGAGCAAGAGCTCGCCGCCGCATCCGCGGCGCTTGCGGCATTGCGGAAGGAGATCTCCGCTGCGCGCAAGCAGGAGGGTAAGCGCAAGACCGACCGAGGCACCGCGCACGAGGCCGAGCGCGATCGCCGGCTGGGAGAGGCCGACCTGGCGGCGGCGGCCGCACGCGCGGCACTAGCGGCCGCGGAGCAAACCGGCCACCAGGTGCCGGTGGGCGTGGGTGACCGCGTTATCGATTCGACACTTGGCATGCGGGGCACCGTCGCCGCCATCGAGGGAGATGTCGCGGTACTTCAGGCTCAGCGCGGCGGGCGGATGCGCCTGCCGCTCGCGCGGCTGGCGGTGGATGGCTCGCCCCCGCCGGTGGTGGGCACCCCGCCGCCCGCGCCCCTCGAGCGCCCGACCAAGCGCAGCGGCACCAACGAGATCGACCTGCGCGGTCAGCGCGCGGACGAGGCGAGATCGGCGACGCGCGATCACGTCGACCGCGCGGCCGTCCAAGGCCTTGCGAGAGTTCGGGTGATCCACGGGAAGGGAACGGGCGCCCTGCGAAAAGCCATCAGAGAAGAGATGGAGCGCCACCCGCTCGTGGAACGCATCGCGACCGCGCCACCCAACGAGGGCGGCGACGGTGCGACCCTGGTCTACCTCGACGCCGAAGCGTCCGATTAGCTCGGGTCGGGAAGCTCCCCGATGTTCTTCAGCACGTTCACGTCCGGCGCCATGGTGCGGAACGCCTCGTCTTTCTGGGTGACACCCACGGTGTAGACCGGCGCCTCGTACATGCGGTCGATCATCGACGCGGCATCGCGGGCGATCGGCACGCGCTTGAAGGTCGAGACGAGAACCGCGTCGGGCTCCCATTCCTCGGCCTTGCGCAGCGGACCCGGCCAGTCGGGCTGGATCGTCTCGATCTCCCAGCCCTTCGCCGTCAACTCCTCGACGGCGGCATCGGTTCCCGGGAAGCGGACCTTCCCCTCGAGCTTGCCCGACTGGAAGAGGATCTCGGGCGTTGGAGCGGTGATGAAAAGCAGCTTTGGCATGGCATAGGACCATACCGGCTGAGGTGCCGCGCGGTGTGGGGCGATCGTCCCACATCGCGCATCCGGGACCGGATTCCCGTTCGCAACGGCTGTCACAAAGCGCCGCTCCCCTGTAGGCTCGCGCCCGGTACATAGGAGTAATGCGTGCCCACGAGTACTCGCAACTGCCGGCAGTTCATGACAAGGGGGGGCTAAATGTCCGTTTCTGCGGCTGACATTCCTGACACACCAATCCTTCAGACGATCGGGGACCGTCGGAGCATCCGCTACTTCGACCCTGAGAAGAAGGTCGAGGACTGGAAGATGCAAACGATCCTCCAGGCCGGTCGTCTTGCCTCATGTCAGGGCAACATCAACGCGACCGAGGCAATCGTCGTCGAGAAGGAGACCTGTGATCTCTGGGACGAGATCGAGGAGTGCGTCTCCGGCTTCAACGTCCAGATCATCAACCAGAGCTCTCACCTGGTCTTCTGGCTCACCAATCTGAACGCCTGGTACGGCCGTGCGAACGATGGTCTTTCGTCGCTCGCCCTCTCCGGCGCGCTCACCAAGTATCACGGATGGAACTACGAGTTCACCATGACGCAGACCGTTCCGCGTCTGATGAGCTTCCCCACCGACCGGACCGAGATCCTGTTGAGGTTCGAGAGCGGCCAGGCTGTCGGAAACGCCATCCTCGCCGCCACCGGCGTCGGCGTCGGCAGCATCCTCATCGCCTTCGGCCGTAAGCCGGGCGGTATCGAGAAGGCCTTCGGCCTGCCGCCGAACCTCAAGTTCACCTGGGGCCACGCCATCGGCTACCCCCTCGAGGACGACAAGGCCGGCGGTCAGCGCCCTCGCCTGAAGTTCGAGAAGCTGTTCCACAAGGACAGCTACGGCAACCCGCTCATGCCCGACCCCGCCGTCGACGCGGCGCTCAAGGAGAAGGGCATGATCCAGGAGCAGGCCCCGGACGCAGGTCGCTTCGACGAGATCGACAAGCTCGCGAGCCAGTTCGGCCGCGACCCCGGTGTGGTCTCGTGGCCCGAGCGTGAGGTCCAGCGCCTCATCGCTGACGACGACTGGGACTTCCGCCCGGCCCTCAAGGCCCGTGCCGAGGAAGTCATCGCTCAGGGCGGTCTGCCGGACTACCCGGAGGAGATGCGCGAGACCTTCCAGAAGCTGATGGAAGAGCACAACATCGACGCGCAGAAGTACCTCAGCTAGTCACAACGACATACGTTGAACCTGCGACCCCGCGGCGCCTCCGGCCCGCGGGGTCGCGTGTTTTGCGCGGAGGCCAAGGATGTCGTCACCGACCTCCCGTAGGGTCGAGCACGATGAGCTCAAAGGTGTCGAGTGCGATCCGAGCGCTGACGACGGTCGACGACGACTGGAGGCCCCGCTACGGGCTGGTGCTGATCCTCATCAGCAGCACATTCATCTGCCTCTCTGCTTTCCCCAGCACGAATTGGGCCTTGGCGACCGCCGTCGTACTCCAGGCGGCGACGGTGATGGCCACGCTGCGCGCATCGAGGGCCCGCCCGCTCGTAATGCTCCTCGCGCTGATCGGCACGGCCATCGGCCTGGTCGCGGCCCTCGGCCTGCTCATTGCCGCGGCGACCGGCTCGGCGGCGCCCGAGGCCAGGGTGGGCACGTTTCTGATCACGGCGCTCCTGGTCGTGCTCTCGCCGCCGGTGCTTGTGATCGGGGTGTGGCGCGACATCCGCCGCCGCCGGGCGGTCACCCTACAGACGGTCTTCGGGGTGATCAGCATCTATCTGCTCATCGGGATCTTCTTCGCGGCCGTGTACGGCGGGGTCGCGAATCTCGGCGACGAAGCCTTCTTCACGGACGGCACCGACGGGGACAGCCAGATCCTTATGTACTTCAGCTTCGTCACGTTGACGACGCTCGGCTACGGCGACTTCGCGCCGGCGCTGGCGCTCGGGCGCACGCTCGCCACGGTCGAGGCTCTGATCGGGCAGGTCTATCTCGTAACGGTCATCGCGATCGTCGTCAGCAACCTCGGCAAGGGAGTTCTGCCCGGCGACGATTGAGTGGGGCTTGATCGGGGGCTTCGCCGCCAAGGCCGCGCCTTGCGTAAGCGCGAACCGCTCAGGCGAGCCGTTTGGCGCCCTCCCGATAGCTCAGCCCGGAGAGCCCGTCCTTGTTCTGCTTCAAGAAGCCCCGCACCGCGTCAGGCGCCGTCTTCGAGTACTCGCGCAGCGCCCAGCCGATGGCCTTGCGGATGAAGAACTCGGTCTCGTCCATGCGCCGCGAGCAGTACCCGAACAGGCGGTCCTCGTCGGTCTCGTCCTTGTGAGTGATCTGCCCGATGATCGCGGTGCGCCGTAGCCACATGTCCTCGTCGTTGATCCACTGGTCCATGAGGGGCGAGAGCTCGGCCCGGCTCTGCCTCCAAATCGCACCCACCAACCGGATCGCTACCTCGTCCACGAAGTCCCACCACGCGCCCTGCACGATCAGGTCGCGGTAGAGGGGAATCGCGTCGAGCCCGATGAACTCCCTCGCTGAGCGAGCCACGGCGATCGCCAGGTACTTCTCCTCCCGGTGCGGCTGAGCCCATAGCGCCCGCACCACGGACTCGTAGGTGCCGGCGTCCTCAATCGAGAACCGCGCACGCAGCTCCTTCAGCACCTCGCTTCGGCCGGGCTTCTGGACGCCGTAGAAGGACATCTGGGTCTTCATGTACGCCTGCATGCGCACGGCCTTCTCGGGATCGGCACGCTGCTCCAGCGCCCCGGCCACGAACTGCACCACCTCAGCCTCGATCGCCACCGCCTCGATCCAACCAGTCCCGGGGCCTCAACCGATAGCGCTCGCCTCACGGCTCACTGGAGGCGGGCAGCGGCTAGTCGTCATCGCTCTCGCTCCGGTCCTCATGACCGGGCCCCTCGGTGGATTCTCCATCGTGGCCGCCTGCGGCCTGAGGTGCATCGTCCTGGTGAGTTGCCGCCGCAGACGGCCGGCTCGTTGGGGGCGTTGGCGCGACGGGCGCCGTGCGGTCGGAAGGGGCCGCCGCCGGTGTCGTTGGATTGATCGAGGCGCGGGGCGCAGCAAGCGTCGGGTCCACGGGGCGCAGGCGCCCGAGGCGATCCTCACCCGCTGAGCCGAGCAAGACGTTGACAACCAGAGCCGTCGCGGCAACAAGGACTACTCCGGCGGCCAAGACACCGAGCCTGCGCCATCGCCTCGCGCTTCGCGCCTCACTCACGCGCCGACACGCTCCGGCTGCGTCTGATCTGGCCCTCGCATTGGCTCAGTTTGATGCCTCGGGATACGCGATGCATCCCGTTTGGGGCTGGTCCGGCGGAAGCTCGCAGCGCGCCAGCCGGTGAGCCCGGCGACCGCTGCAACGGCGGCGCCGTAGAGCGCGATCGCCCAGGTGGTGCCGCTGTCGGTGCCGCTTGTGATGCCGTGTATCGCCCCGACTACGAATACGGCGTATGTGAGCCAGTGAAGCCGCCGCCAGTTCCGTCCCCCGATGCGGGTCCGAAACTTGAACGAGAGATGGATCAGCAGTGCCAACTCCGCCGCGACAACGCCGAGACCGGTCCAGATCGGGCGATAGGGCACCAGGCCGGGAACGACCAGCGCGAGCGGGCTGATGTCGATTGTCGTGTCGACGAGCAGCATGAGCGCGTGCGCGCCGATGGCCATCAGACCGAGAAGCGAGAGGTGGCGATGCAGCTCGACCATGCCACCTGCCTTGATCGAGCCGATGCTGCCGCGTGTGCGCACGAGCAAACCGGCGATCATGGCGCAGCTGATCAGCCCAAATGCGACGAAGCCCGTTGCCCGAACGATGATCCACGGCAGCATCTCGATGGTCATCGCAGGCCCCCTGCGAACCTGACACCGCCCTCGCCGTCCACGAGAACCGCTGGGACCCCCCATTGGTCAGCCAGGCTGCAAGCCCCGCTCGCCCCGGCGATCACGAGCGCTGTGGCAAGCGCGTCGGCCTCTGCGCCTGTGCAGGCAGCTGCCGTCGCACGAGTCACGTCTGTGGCGGCGCTGAGGCCGCAAGAAGGCTCTAGGGCGTGGTGGTGCTCCTGTCCTGCCCGCCACCACCGGCGACGGTCCGTGCCTGAGGTCGCGAGAGCGCCCGTTTCGAGGTTCAGCACCAGCCGCCCGCGAGGCGTCGCGACGGCAACCGGCCATGGCCCTTCGTGGCGCGGTCCGCTCACCACGATGTCGCCCCCGGCGTTGACCAGGCATGGTCCTGTCCAAGCGAGAATCGCGCACGCTCGGTCGGCCGCATCGCCTTTGGCGATCGCGCCGAGGTCAACGTCGACTCCTGCTCCGAGCTCAACCCAGCCGGACGCAGTGTCGACGAAGACTGCCCTGCCCCCACCCGCCGAGGCGCCGAGGGGGCGTTCGTCGTCGGCAATCCTCTCGAAGCTTCGGTCATAGCCGCATGCCACGATCGCCCGTCCAAGGGTGGGATCGAAGCGACCGCCGGTGCGTTGGCGCAGCCTCAGCGCTGCCGAAAGAACCCGCGCCAGGTCCGGACCCACGCGCATGCGGCGCGCGTGGTTGAGCCGGCTCAGCTCCGAGTCGGGCCGAAAGCGAGACAGCAGCGCCTCGAGGCGCTCGATCTCGGCGCGGGCAGCCGCAAGGCTCGCGCGGGCATCCGGGGCATCTGGTGCCTCAAGCAGCAGCTCCATCGAGGTGCCCATGGCGTGAAAGCGCTCGCGGA
>JAOTZF010000030.1 GCA_029861485.1 Thermoleophilia bacterium
GATAAAGGAGCCATCGAGACGCCACAAGCCGACCGCCTCGATGGGCTCGACCCGCCGATGATGGCGCTGGCCGTCCCGAACGTCAGCGAGGGGCGCGACCAGGCGGTGATCGCGGCGCTGGTCGACGCCATCGCCAAGACAGGGACTCGTGTCGCGGACGTTCATAGCGACGCCGACCACAATCGCAGTGTCCTCACATTGGCGGCCGACCCGCTCACCCTCATCGACGGCCTGGTGGCGCTCGGCCGAGCGTGCATCGAGCACATCGACCTGCGTTGGCACGATGGCGTGCACCCGTGCGTCGGAGCGCTGGATGTCGCGCCGATCGTCGCCCTCGAGCCCGACGATCTACCGCTGGCGCGCGAGACGGCGGCGGCGCTCGCCGATCGCCTTGGCGAGGAGTTGGACCTGCCGGTCTTTCGGTACGGCGCGGTGGCCTCCAGCCCGGCGCGGGTCCGACCGGCGGACTTCCGTCGCGAGGGGTACGACCGCTTGGACCAGCAGGTTCGCGAGGGCGAGCTCGTGCCGGACGCCGGCCCCCCGCGCATGCACCCGACCGCGGGTGCGGTGCTCGTGGGCGCCCGCCCGCCGCTGATCGCCTGGAACGTCTGGCTCGATGACGGCTCTGTCATCGATGCCCGGGCGATCGCCGCCCGGGTGCGCGAGACGGGCGGCGGACTCCCCGGCGTGCGAGCCCTGGGGGTGTATCTGCCCGGGGCTGGCCTGGCGCAGGTGTCCATGAACATCGAGGACTACCGCCGCGCCTCGCCGCGGATGGTGGTCGACGCCGTCCGTGCCGAAGCAGAGAAGGTGGGCGCCCTCCCCGGCGACAGCGAGCTCGTGGGTCTGATCCCGCGCGCCGCGCTGAGTGACAGCAGCCCGACCGCCCTCGGGCTGCGAAGCTTTCGTCCGGGGCAGCTGCTCGAGGCCCGCATTCCGGCACTGCGCCGCAACTGACAAGGAGGGACGTATGGCAAAGCGCCGCAAACGGCGCCGGCCGAAGGCCGGCCCGCAGCCGGTGAAGCACCCCGGCCGCGAGGTCGAGTCCGCCTCGGAGAAGAAGAAGGACGCGCCGGTGCGCCGCGAGCCCGATGCCCCTCGTCCGGTCTCCTACAAGGGGCTTGCCATTCGAGCCGGGATCGTCGCAGCGCTGTTCTACCCGTACCTGCTCTACATCGGCGGCGAGAGCCCGAGCGTCGCGCTGATTTGGACGGTGATCGCGTTTGCGATCATGATGCCCGTGGGTATCGCGATCGATCACGTGCGCTACCGCTTACAGCGCAAACGCTACGACCAGCGCGTCTCCGGCGCCGAGTGAGCGGCCGTCCAAGCGCGCCCCGCGGCACGCACGACGTCCTCCCTCCGGAGACGCGGCGCCGGGAGCACCTCATCGACACCGCCCGCGCGGTCTTCGAGATGTACGCCTACGAGGCGATCGTCACGCCGACCTTCGAGGAGACCGAGGTCTTCGTGCGTGGCGTGGGCACGAGCACCGACATCGTGCGCAAGGAGATGTACTCCTTCACCGATCAGGGCGGGCGCGAGCTCACCCTGCGGCCGGAGGGCACCGCCTCTGTCGCCCGAGCCTTCGTCCAGCACGGGATGCACAAGCTCCAGCTGCCGGTGAAGCTCTGGTACCTGGCGCCGATGTTCCGGCAGGAGGCTCCTCAGAAGGGGCGCTTCCGCGAGCATTATCAGCTGGGCATCGAGGTGCTCGGCAGCGACTCGCCGCTGGTCGACATCGAGGTGATCGCGGTCCTGGCCGATCTCTATGAGCGCCTGCGCGTGCCCAAGTTGGGCCTTCGCATCTCCAGCATGGGCGATCCCGACAGCAGGGCGGCTCACCGCGAGGCCTTGATCCCCCACCTGGAGCGCAATGCCGGTCGGCTCACCGAGGAAGCCCGCGGCCGCATAACGGAGAACCCGCTGCGTCTGTTCGATAGCAAGGATCAGAGCGTCCAGTCCGTGATGGCCGAGGCGCCGCCTCTCGGCGACTACCTGAGTGCCGACGCGCGCGCACACTATGGCGCGGTGCTGCTCGGGCTCGACAAGCTCGCGATCGCCTACGAGACCGATTCCACGCTGGTGCGGGGGATGGACTACTACACGAAGACCGTCTTCGAGTTCACCTGCGGGAACCTCGGCGCGCAGAGCGCCATCGGTGGCGGCGGCCGCTACGACGGATTGGTGGAGCAGCTCGGTGGCCCACCCACACCGGGCATCGGTTTTGGCACGGGAGTGGAGCGCCTGATGCTCGCCCTCGAGGGCGTCGGCGAAAACCGTCCAAGTGGCCTGCGCTGCTACGTGGCGATTCTGGACGACGATCTGAGGGTCGAACTCCTCCCCTTGATCGGCGGGCTGCGATCAGCCGGTATCAGCGTCGAGACCGACCTCCGGGGCCGCGGGCTCAAGGCGATGATGAAGCACGCGGCCTCTCGGGGGGCCGAGCAGGCCGTGATCATCGGCAGGCGCGACTACGACGACGGAGTGGCGACGGTGCGCGACATGCGGAGCGGAGATCAGCAGCAAGTCCCCCTCGACCAGCTCGCGGAGGTGCTGGCGTGATCGGATCCAGTCGCTACCGCAGTCACGTATGTGCCGACACGCCCGAGGCCGAAGGTCAGCAGGTGCGCCTGGCCGGGTGGGTGCATCGGCGCCGCGACCACGGTGGCATCGTGTTCATCGACCTCCGGGACCGAAGCGGGGTGGTGCAGTTGGTCTTCCACCCCGAGCAGGCCGAGGCGCACGCCGCCGCGGGCAGACTCAGCCCGGAGGACGTCCTGAGCGTCATCGGTACCGTTGTTCCGCGCGACGCGCAGACCGTGAACGACCGCATTCCGACCGGTCGCGTCGAGATCTCTGTGGAGGCCGTCGAAATGCTGTCGGAGGCCGACCCGCTGCCCTTTCAGGTCGAAGACGAGAGCATCGAGGTCTCCGAGGAGGTGCGCCTCACCTACAGGTACATCGACCTGCGCCGGTCGCGCGGGCTCCGCGCGCTGGAGCTCCGCAGCCGCATCACCTCGGCGATCAGGAGATCCCTGGAGGGGAACGGATTCCTGGACGTCGAGACGCCGATGCTCACTCGCAGCACACCCGAGGGGGCCCGCGACTTCCTGGTGCCGAGCCGCCTGCATCAGGGCTATTGGTACGCGCTCCCGCAGAGCCCGCAGCTGTTCAAACAGCTTCTGATGGTCGGCGGAATCGAGCGCTACTACCAAATCGCGCGCTGCTTCCGCGACGAAGACCTGCGCGCCGACCGCCAGCCTGAGTTCACCCAGGTCGACCTCGAGGCCTCCTTCGTCGAGCCCGACCAGGTCTACGGCGTAGTGGAGGACTTCATCGTCGCCGCGTGCGCCGAGGCCGGGCAGTCGCTCGCAGCGCCATTCGCGCGACTGGGCTGGGAGGAGGCCATGCGCCGATTCGGCTCTGACCGGCCGGACCTGAGGTACTCGTTCGAGATCCAGGACTGGTCCCAGCAAGCGCTCGGGACGGATTTCGCCGTGTTCAAGAAGACCGTCGAGGGCGGGGGAGTGATCCGGGCTCTGGTGGTGCCGGGCGGGGGAAGACAGTTCAGCCGGAAGGACGGCGATGATCTCGTCGCAGAGGCACAGGGTCTCGGCGCAAAGGGTCTCGTCTGGGTGGTCGTGTCCGACGATGGCTCGCTGAGATCGCCGGTGGCCAAGTTCCTCGAGGGGCTCGACTCCGACCTTGGCGCCTCTCCAGGGGATCTCATCGCAATGGTCGCCGACGACGAGGTGACCGCCTCGAGCGTGCTCGGCGCCCTCAGGGCACGCTTTCCGAAACGGTATGGCCTGGAGCTGGAATCACCGTGGGCCGCGGTCTGGATCACCGACTTTCCTCTCGTCGAATGGAACGTCGAGGAGGCGCGCTGGGATCCATCGCACCACCCGTTCACGGCACCCAAGTCCGAGCACGTCGAGATCCTCGAGTCGGACACCGCCGCCGTCAGGGCCGACGCGTACGACCTGGTCATGAACGGGGTCGAGGTCGGCGGAGGCAGCATCCGTATTCACGACACGGCCCTTCAGCAGCGGGTCTTCGAGTTGATCGGCGTGGGGGCCCAGGAGGCGGAGGAGAAGTTCGGTTTCTTGCTCCAGGCGCTTAAGCTCGGCGCACCCCCTCACGGCGGCTTCGCACTGGGGCTCGATCGACTCGTGATGCTCCTGGCCGGCGAGCAGTCGATTCGGGAGGTGATCCCCTTCCCGAAGACGGCCAGTGGGGCTGATCCGCTCACCGGCGCACCCGCGCCGGTGGGCGCGGCTCAGCTCGAGGAGCTCGCCGTCGAGTCGCTGGTCCCGGACCCGGTACCCGAGGGCTAGCCGCGACCGAACAGCCGTCGCGCGTCGGCTCTGAGCTCACGCGACAGGTGAACCTCCGCGGTGCGCCCGGCGCTGGGTTCTGCGATCCAACTCACCGAAATCGCCCCTCTGCCCTCGAGAGCGCCGAGTGCGCGCATGAGCTCCAGCAGCGTCTGGCGACCGCCGTCCAGGCCGAGCTCGACCGCGAGTTCGTCGAGCGCGAGCCGCACAGGGTCGTGTGCCTCGGCGCCCTGGTCGAGCCAGCGCAGCACGAGGAGCATCTCCAGCCGGGAGGCGAGATCGTCGGACACGGGCTCAGCTTAGGCGGAGCAGTCGCCTCGGCGCTCGTCGGCCCGGGCGAGATCGGCTTAGGGGCGGTTGCGCTCGAGCACGAGGACGGGTCCCAGCGAGGTCTCAAGCTCGAAGACATGATGCTGCTCGGTGGTGACCACGCGTACCACGATCGCGCCGCCAACGCGCCCGGAGAGGTATCCGGTAACCGCATCGAGGGCTCGCCGCTGCTCGGGATCCAGGTTCTCGACCTCGGGCGCGAGGGTGTAGGTGGGCTCTGGCTGCGAGAGGGTCATGGGCGTCGTGGACTGCATCGTCTGGCGCCGATGGCGATCGAGCCCGTGTAGATGAGATGCCCATCCGCGACAGAAATGCTTGCGCCGCCACCCTGGCGCTGTAGAGTCACGTTACGCCCTACCTTGTGCGTGCATCGGCTTTCGGTTGAGCCCTACTTGAGCGAATCGGGATGCGGGGACCAGGCTCGTCACATGCGACGTTCCGCTCCGCGACCCACCTGTTAAATCAGGTTCATATCGCTCGCTGACACGGCGAGGTGGGGCGTTTCTTTTGCCCGTCGCCGGCCGCGAAGGCCAGTGCTAGCGTGGCCGGGTGCCACCGTATCCCCCAGAAGCCATGCGGCATCTGGCCGCTCCGAGCGCCTCCGGACCGCTGCGGGACGCCCACGCTACCGGGCACGCGGGCAGCGAGGACTGTGGCGACGTCGTGCGCATCGATCTATGCGTCAGCGCCGGCCGTGTGGAGGACGCCGGTCTGCTCGTTTTCGGATGTGGCGCCGCCACCGCAGCCGCCAGCGCGGCGTGCGAGCGCCTTCGAGGCCTTGACCTGGACGACGCCGCGCGAGTCGGCCCTGACGAGATCGATCGCGCCCTCGGCGGTCTCGGGCCAGCGAGACGCCACGGACCGGAGCTCGTCGCCGATGCGGTCGCCGGCGCGCTCGAGGCCTGGTATTCGGCGCGCCTGGGCGGTGAGGGGCGCGTGCGCTCGCGAAAGCGTGTCGCGGTTGCGATGAGCGGCGGCGTCGACAGCGCCGTGGCGGCCATGCTGGTGCGCGACGCCGGCTATGAGCCGGTCGGGGTCACGATGCGGCTCTGGCACGACCCGGCAGCCGCGGCGGCGGAGCGGTCGTGCTGCGCACCGGAGACCGTGCGGTTGGCGCGGGCGAGTGCGCACGCCCTGGGCATACCTCACGTCACTCTCGATGTGGCAGAGCGCTTTCGCGAGGGAGTCGTTACCGATTTCATCGCCGGCTACCAGGCCGGAACCACGCCCAATCCCTGCGTCACCTGCAACGGCTCGGTGCGCTTCGCCATCCTCGAGGAGGCCGCGGGGCTGCTGGGCGCCGAAGGGCTCGCGACCGGGCACTACGCCAGGGTCGAGGAGCGCGCCGGGGTGCGCAGCATCGCTGCGGCGCGCGACGCGTCGAAAGATCAGAGCTACATGCTCTCCATGCTGCCCTCCGGCGTGCTGGAGCGGGTGATGTTCCCACTCGGCGAGCTCACGAAGGCGGACACGCGCGAGCTTGCGCGTGAGGCCGGCTTGCCGGCCGCCGAAGCAGTGGAAAGCCAGGAAATCTGCTTCGTCGGCGAGGACGGGTATCGCGCCTTCCTGGAGCGCAACTCCGATCTGGAGGCCCGTCCGGGGCCGATTCTCGATCCGGACGGACGGGAGGTCGGCCGCCACGACGGGTACTGGCGCTACACGGTCGGACAGCGCCGGGGGCTCGGCGTGGCCTCCTCCGAGCCTCTGTATGTCCTGCGCACGGACGCGGCCCGCAACGAGGTGTGGGTCGGTGCGCGCGAGATGCTGGCGGTGGATCGCCTTCATCTCGAACCGGCGATCGTGCGCGGCGAGATCCACGACGGGCCGTTGGAGGTGCGCGTGCGTTATCGGGGCCGGCCGCTTCGGGGTCTGGCGGCTCTGCGCAGCGGCGACGCTCTCGAGGTGGACCTGCTGGAACCGGCGCTCGGGGTGGCTCCCGGCCAGACCGCCGCGCTGTATCGCGACGGGCGTCTGGTGGCGGCAGGTACGATCTCCTAAGACCTCTCGAGGAGATATGGGGAACTAGTGGACTGGTCTGACGTACTTAAGGCGGCGCTCGCGGTGTTCCTGGTCGTGACCGCGGCCGGTCTGGGATACCTGCTGTATCGCATGGCGGGGCTCTTCCTGAGCCTTGCGCGCTCGGTGGACCGTCTCACCGACGAGACGGTGCCCATTCTCTCGCGTGCCCAGATCACGATGGACGGCGTCAATCAGGAGATCGGACGCGTCGACGAGATCATGGAGAGCGCCGTGCACGGCACGAAGGGCATGGAGGCCGCCGTGAGCAGCCTCGCGCGCGGCATCAGCGCGCCGGTGCGCTGGGGCGCGGGAATCATCGCCGGCGTGGAGGAGGCCGCCGATACTTTTCGCTCGCGCCGCGCCGCCGAGCGCGCGAACCGGCGCTCCGCCCATTCAGAGCCGCCTCCACCGCCACCGGGCCCCGCGGCCGCGCCCTCCTCGGCCCCCCCGCCTCCGAGTGCCGCCGAGCCTTCGTCTGGGATCAAGACCGCATCGCAGGGGGCGGCCGCGCCTAGCGCAAACGGCTGGGCCGAGCAGAAGGCCCGGCGTGCGGAAGCTGCGGCGCGCTCGGCGGACGCCGCGCGAAAGAGGTCCAGCCGGTGAGGCTCGGCCTCCTCGCGGCGGCCGGGGCGGGGATCTGGGCGCTGCGCCGAGCCCCGCGCGACCCTCGCCAGTGGCCCGAGGCGGCGAAGCGCGAGAGCATGCGGCTCAAGCGCCAGGTCAAAGAGGCCGTCGAGGCGGGCAAGCGGGCCGCGGTGCGCCGGCAGGCCGAGGTTCAGCGCGAGATCGACGAGGCCGCCAGGCCCCGCCAATACTGATGCCCGGGGTGCTTCCGGCTGCGGCCTGAGGGTCCTCTAAACTCGAATTCATGACCTCCGCGGAGATTCGCCGGAGCTTTCTCGAGTACTTCGAGAAGCACGGCCACATGGTGCTTCCGTCGGCGTCTTTGATTCCCTTCGAAGACGATCCGACGGTGCTGCTGACCATCGCCGGAATGCAGCCGCTGAAGTCGTATTTCATGGGCACCGCGGAGCCTCCGGCACCACGGCTCGCCAGCGCCCAGAAGTGCTTCCGCACCAACGACATCGACGAGGTCGGCCACACGGCGCGGCACCTGACCTTCTTCGAGATGCTCGGGAACTTCTCGCTGGGCGACTACTTCAAAGAGGCCGCGATCACCTTCGGCTTCGAGCTCAGCACGGAGGTCTTCGGCCTCGATCCGGAGCAGATCTGGATCACGGTCTTCGAGGGCATGGACGGCGTGCCCGCCGACGACGAGGCCGTCGAGTACTGGGTCGAGCTGGGAATCCCGCCAGAGCGGATTCAGGCGCTGGGCGAGTCGGAGAACTTCTGGAAAGCGGGGCCGACGGGCCCGTGCGGCCCCAACACGGAGCTCTATTTCGACCGGGGCGAGGCCTTCGGGCCCCCGGGCGGGCCGGCCACCGGCACCGACCGCTTCTTGGAGTACTGGAACCTGGTCTTCATGCAATACGAGCGCTCAGCCGATGGCGAGCTCAGCCCGCTGCCCAAACAGAACATCGACACGGGCGCCGGCCTGGAGCGCATCGCAGCCCTGCTGCAGGATCAGCCATCGGTCTTCGAAACGGACGCCTTTCGGCCGTTGATCACCTGGGCCGAGCAGCAAAGCGGACGCCGCTACGGGTCGAACGATCGCCACGATCGCGCTCTTCGAGTGCTGGCCGATCATGGACGTGCGATGACGTTTCTCGCGACCGACGGCGTCCGCCCCGGCAATGAGGGGCGCGACTACGTCATGCGGCGCATCATCCGGCGGGCGGTGAGCGAGGCCAACCACCTGGGCCTTCCCCCGGAGACGGTCGTCGGCCTCTCGGGCGCTGTCGCCGACGGCTGGGGCGACGCCTATCCGGAGCTCGTCGAGCGTTCCACCGAGGTCGCTGACGTGCTTGGCGCGGAAGCGGAGCAGTTCGCCCGCACGCTGACCCAGGGGCAGCGCATGCTGGAGAACGTCTTGAGCGAGTCCGAGGGATCCCGGCAGATCTCCGGCGATGACGCTTTCCGGCTCTTTGACACCTACGGTTTTCCGTTGGATCTGACGCTGGAGGCCGCCGGGGATCGCGGCCTGGAAGTCGACCGCGAGGCATTCGAGGCCCTCATGGAGGGGCAGCGCGCTCGCTCGCGTCAGGCTGCGGCCAGCGGCGCGTCACGGGCCCGCGAGGACGCTCCGAAGGTTGCAGCCGACGGCGAGCAAACCCGCTTCGTCGGCTACGACGCACTCGAGGTAGAGACCACCGTGTCGGCGATGAGCCAGCTGGATGAGCGCGAGGCCTTGGTCAAGCTCGCCGAGTCGCCTTTCTACGCCGAAGGCGGCGGGCAGATCTCGGATGCCGGAACGATCACCGGTCGGTCGGGGACCGCGGAGGTGATCGAGGTCTTCCGGCTCGGAGACGACCAGGTGATCCACGTCCGGCTGGACGGCGAGCTCGCGGTGGGCGGCGCTGTGCGCGCCAGGGTCGACGCGGCGCGACGGCGGTCGACGCAGGCGAACCACACCGCGACCCACGTCTTGAATTGGGCGCTGCGGCAGACCCTTGGCGACGGCGTGAGGCAGGCAGGCTCGTACGTCGGCCCGGACAAGCTGCGCTTCGACTTCACCCATCGCGGCAAGGTCGCTGCGGGACAGCTGCAGGAGATCGAGGCGATGGTGGGGGCCAAGGTCGCCGCCGATGAACCCGTGGGCGCCACCGTGATGTCGCGTGAGCAGGCCGAGGCCCAGGGGGCCATCGGACTCTTCGAGGAGAAGTACGGCGAGCAGGTGCGGGTGGTCAGCACGGGCGAGTACTCCAAGGAGCTCTGCGGCGGCACACACGTTGCGTCGACCGGAGAGATCGGGGCCTTCAAGCTTCTCTCGGAAGGCAGCGTCGGTGCCGGGGCGCGGCGAATCGAGGCCCTCACGGGCGGCGAGGTCGCGCGGTGGTATCGCGAGCGCGAGCAGGAGTTGCTGCGCCAGATCGCGGAGCGCGACGAGCGGCTCGGCGAGCTGGAGGCTCAACTGAAGCAGGCCACTACGGCCCGCGTCGACCCGGCGAAGCTGATCGGCGCCGCCCAGGCCGTGGGCGCGGTGACCGCCGTAACCTCCGAGGTTGAGCTCCACGATGCCAAGGAGCTGCTGGCGCTCTCGGATCGCGTTCGGCGAGAGCTGGGCGATCATGGGGCAGTCGTGCTCGGCTCTCGAACCAACGGCAAGGCGATGCTGGTCGCGAATTTCAGCTCGGGCGCCGTTGCCTCGGGCCTCGATGCAGGAGCGGTGATCGGAGAGATCGCCCCCATCGTCGGTGGCGGAGGAGGGGGAAAGCCCGAAATGGCTCGCGCCGGCGGCAAGGATGCCGCTCGTCTCGGGGAGGCGCTCTCAGTTGCCGCCGAGTTGATCAAGAGCGCTGCCCACGGCACGTGAAGATCCTGGCGCTCGACTACGGGCGCGCCCGAACCGGCGTCGCCGTCAGCGACCCGACCGGTCAGATCGCCCGCCCGGTGGGCTCGGTCGCGAGGGTCGACACCCCCGACGGAGAGGCCGAACTCGACAAGATCATCCATCGGGAGCGTCCCGAGCTCATCCTTGTGGGCGAACCGCGCCTGATGTCCGGCAAGACCGGAGCACAGGCCCGTGCCTCGCGCGGTTTTGCAGGTCGTTTGCGTGCGCGAAGCGATGTGCCGGTCGAATTGATCGACGAACGGATGACCACCGTTGACGCGCGACGACGCGTGGGCGATGTCGCAGATAGCGACACCGACAGCCTGGCGGCATGCCTGCTGGTCGAGGCATACTTGGGGTCGGTTCGATGAGCAGACGTCGCCGCACATCTCACCGCGGGCGCGATTCACGCGCTTGGCGCGGGCCGGAGCTCGAACGCGTGCACGATCGGCGTAGACAGCGCAGGAACTACCGCCGCGCCAAGGCGCGTCGCCGGCAGACGGTCGCATGGATGGTGCTGATCATCGTGCTCGCGATCGGGGTGGGGTGGGCTCTCGCGGGGCCGCGCCTCTCGAGCGACACGCCGACCGAGGCCGAGCGCGAGGCCGCCGGGCTCCAGACGGTCAACGTGACCTTCCCCGAGGGGCTTCGCCGCGAGGACGTGGCGCGGATCGTCGATGAGCAGACGGCCATCAGCGCCGCCGACTACCTTGCCGCCACGGCTGCGGGGCCCGAGGGACGGTCGCGGGCCAAGGCGAAGGAGCCCACGAGCCTGGAGGGGTATCTCTTCCCGGCAACCTACGAGGTGAACAA
>JAOTZF010000205.1 GCA_029861485.1 Thermoleophilia bacterium
TCGACCCCGAGAGCCGGCGCATTCTCGGCGGTGGAATCGTCGGGCCGAATGCGGGCGAGCTGATCGCCGAGGTCGCGCTGGCCATCGAGATGGGCGCGAACGCGACCGACGTCGGGCTGACCATCCACCCCCACCCCACCCTCTCGGAGTCGGTCGGCATGGCGGCCGAGGTCGCCGAGGGCGTCGCGACCGACCTCTACGCCCCAAAGCGTCGCGCGGCCTTCCCGTCGCGATCGCAGTAGCCGCCGACTTCGTCGACCGTGGCGACTATGGCGTCGAAAGGGATCTCCCCGGATATGCCGCTACCCGAGGCCGTCTCATCCTTCTGTGCCCTCGCCACCGCGATTACGCCCGCCGCCTGCAGCCACCAGTATTGGGCCCTAGCAGGCGTAATGCCACGCTATCTGGAGTGTCGGCATGAGAAGCCCGGGAATCGGGCTCGCGACAGGCGATGGGTGCGGGCGATTGTGGCCCCAAATCGTGCCGGATCTGGCTAGCCAGACCCACCCGAGCGGAGCGAGGGTCCCCTCGCAATCTTTTTCACTCCGGAAGGAATCTGATGTCAACCGAGTTTGCGCAACGCGCATCCACATGGAGCGGATGGGTCATCTTCGCGGGCGTCGTGCTCTTCACGATCGGCTGCCTGAATGTGATCCAGGGAATCGCGGCCTTGGCCAGGAGCGGGGAGACGTACGCGGTACCTGAGGCGAATCTTCTGGTCGCCACCGACTACACCGCCTGGGGCTGGTCGCTGATCATCTGGGGGGCGATCATGATCCTCGCCGGGCTTGGCCTCTTCTCCGGTAACGAGTTCGCCCGCTGGGCTGCGATCATCATCGTCGTCGTCAACTTGATCGGCCAGTTCAGCTTCTTCCCAGCCTTCCCCCTGTGGTCGCTGGTCGTGATCGGCCTCGACCTGGCCGTGCTCTTCGCCCTGACGGCGCGGTGGGAGTATGCGAAGGCGGCCCTCACGCAGAGCTAGCTGCCGACCGACCTCGCCACCGCGGGACAAAGCGCCTCCCGGTCTCGAGATCGGGAGGCGCGACATTCCCTTCGCAGGGACGCATGGCCTCGGATCACGATCGGGCTCCACTGAGCCGGCACCGCGAGACGACCTGACACCCGATTCCGACACCGCTCAGCGGATCACGCCGCCGGCCTCAGAACGAGGTCATCGGGCCCTGCCCCACACCGCCGACGTGATCCTGGAGGCATGGGGGCCGAACCTCCCGACGTGCTTCGAGGAGGCGGTTGCAGCGTTGGTTGAGCTCTGCGTCGACGCGGTGCACGCTCGAATCGTGGAGCGCAGGCTGGTGCGCATCCCTGCGGCGCCGGCCTCTGAGCTCCTGCTCAACCTGCTCGACGAGGTCATCTTCGCCCTCGACATCGGCACGAACGTGGCGGTGTCTGCGGAGATCGCAGCCCGGGATGACGGCGCCCTCGACATGCGGCTACAGCTGGCGGCACGCGGCTCGGTCGCCCCGACCGGCCCCGCGCCGAAGGGCGTGTCGCGGTCCCATCTCCGGCTTGACCAGGAGGCCGAACGGGTCCACTGTAGTTTTCTGATCGACGTGTAGCTGCGCGGCCGGCGTGGCGCCGGACTGGATCGGAGTGACCGATGGCGCCGATTACGCTCGTTGAGGAGTCGCCGTGGCGATGGCGGATCGAGGCGACGGGCGCAATGCGGGTGCCGGGGATCGTCTTCGCATCCGAGGACCTGCTGCCGTCGGTCGCCGAGGACCGATCACTCGAGCAGGTCGTCAACGTGGCAACGCTGCCCGGCATCGTCGGCGCGTCATACGCCATGCCGGATGTTCATTGGGGGTACGGCTTCCCCATCGGGGGTGTGGCTGCCACCGACGCGGCCGAGGGCGGGGTGATCTCGCCCGGCGGCGTGGGCTTCGACATCTCCTGCGGCGTGCGGCTGCTGCTGTCGCCGCTGGATCGTGGGCAGCTCGCCCCGGACGTGCCGGCGCTGATGGACGAGCTCGCGCGCGCCGTCCCAAAGGGTATGGGCCCTGGGGCGGTCTGGGAGCTCACGCCCGCCGAGCTCGACGGGATCCTCGCCGGCGGCTCGGCGTACGCGGTGGCCCGTGGGTATGGCACCGCCCGCGACCTCGAGCGGTGCGAGGACGGTGGCGTACTGGAGGGGGCAGACCCCGCTGCGGTGAGCCACCGTGCCAAGCAGCGAGGACTCCACCAGATCGGCAGCCTGGGATCAGGTAACCACTTCCTGGAGGTCCAGGTGGTGGATCAGATCCTGCAGGCCGATGTCGCGGCCCGGTTTGGCCTGAGCGCCGGCCAGGTCTGCGTGATGATCCACTCCGGCTCGCGCGGTCTCGGACATCAGGTCTGCACCGATCACGTACGGCTGATCGAGTCGGCGATGGCACACTACGACATCGAGGTGCCCGACCGCCAGCTCGCCTGCGTCCCGGTTCGATCACCCGAGGGCGAGGCCTACCTTGCAGCGATGGCTGCCGGCGCCAACTACGGACGGGCGAACCGTCAGCTGCTGACGATGGCCGCACGCGCGGCGTTCGGCCACACCACCGACAGCGACAGCCTCGATCTGCTCTACGACGTCTCCCACAACCTCGCCAAGATCGAGACGCACGAGACAGACGGCCGCCGCCGCCAGCTCTGCGTGCATCGAAAGGGCGCCACCCGCGCCCTGCCACCGGGCCACCCGGATCTCCCGGAGGACCTCGCCGACGTCGGACAGCCCGTACTGGTGCCGGGCTCGATGGGAACCGCCTCCTACGTGCTTGTCGGCGAGCCCGGAGCCGGAGCCTTTCACTCCGCCTGCCATGGGGCGGGCCGCACGATGAGCCGCACAGCGGCGCGAAAGCGCATCCGGGGACAGGAATTGAAGCGTGAGCTTGCCGCTGCGG
>JAOTZF010000206.1 GCA_029861485.1 Thermoleophilia bacterium
CGAGGTTCTGGTCCATCCGTCGTCCTCGGTGTTCTCGACGGGGAAGCGTCCCTGCCAGGTATTGGCGATCGGCTCGGTCTCCTGTGGATCATCATCACCCCAGGTGAAGCGCGCGCCATCCAAGCCGCCCCGCGAGGCGAACTCCCACTCGGCCTCGGTGGGCAACTCAAGGCCGGCCCACTCGCAGTAAGCGAGCGCATCGCCGTGATTCACGTGGACCACGGGGTGGTCGGCCAACCGGTCGACGGAGCTGCCGGGCCCGGTGGGATGGCGCCACTGCGCTCCGGGAGTCCACGCCCACCACTGGGTGAAGTCCCTGAGGTCCACGGGGCCGGGCGTCATGACGAAGACCAAGGCTCCCGGCACGAGGTTCTCCGCCGGCGCGCCGGGGTAGAGCGCCGGGTCGGGGGCGCGCTCAGCTTCGGTCACGTACCCGGTGTCGTCCACGAATGCCGAGAAGCGCGCGTTGGTAACGGGATGCGGATCGATCCAGAAACCGTCGACCGCGACACGCCGCACCGGGGCCTCGTCGGGATAGAAGTCCTCGGACCCCATGGCGAACTCGGCGCCGTCAACCCAGATCATGGACTCACTCACGACGTCGGATCCTGGCACGCGGCGCACCCCGCCGCTCCTTCATGGGATCTCACAGGTAGTCGCGCTCGGTCAACCAACGGCTGGCGTACCAGCCGAATACCGGCGGCTACCGGCTGGGCGTCCTACCCGGAGTCTGTCACGAGGTGAGGTCGGCTCTCATCACGCAGGCCGGGCCGCTGCGCATGGTGGTCGGCGCCCGTCCTCTTCACCCGGCAGGGCGTTGGAGGTAAGACAGAGCTCACGTGAACACGTCATTCGAACCCGACCAGGTACGCGCCCTCACTTTCGACGTGTTCGGCACCGTTGTCGACTGGCGCGGCAGCATCATTCGCGAAGCCCAGGCTTTCGGCGCGCGCAATGGAGTGACTGCGGACTGGGTGGCGTTCACCGACCAGTGGCGGGGGATGTACCAGCCATCCATGCACGCGGTGCGCAGCGGCAAACGGCCGTGGACGAAGCTCGACGACTTGCACCGCGAGAGCCTGGAGACCCTGTGCGAGCGATTCGGGTTTGCCGGGAAGGTCTCGGAGCGAGACCTCGATGATCTCACCCGCGCCTGGCACCGCTTGGCGCCCTGGCCCGACGTCGTGCCAGGCCTCGAGCGCCTCAGACGGCGCTACGTCCTGGTCACCCTCTCCAACGGCAACGTCTCGCTGCTGGTCAATCTCTCGCGCTTCGCGGGGCTACGTTGGGACGCGGTACTGGGCGCAGAGCCAACTCGCCACTACAAGCCGGTGAGCGAGGCCTATCTCGGCACCGCGCGCTTCCTCGACCTCCAGCCGCCGCAATGCCTGATGGTCGCCGCCCACAACGACGATCTGATCTCGGCGGCGAGCCTCGGCTTTCGAACGGCATTCGTTGCTCGGCCCACGGAGTACGGCCCGCATCAGCAGACCGACCTGCGACCCGCCGCCGATTTCGACATCGTGACCGACAGCTTCCAGCGGCTGGCCGAGCAGCTCGGGGTCTGAGCAGGGCAGACCCGGCTCTGTCTGAGCCGGCCGTCGGAGCATCTTCCAGCGCCCTTGTGCTGCAGCCTCGGAACTCGGAAGGACGCAATTCGACGGCAAAGCCGCAGTGGAGATGCGCGGGAAGTCCGATGGAGGCGCCCACGAGCCAGGCAAGCATCGCGCGCTGAACTCGACCTCGGAGAAAGGTGGGCCGACCTATGATCTCCCGCAAGGTTGCGCTGCAACTTACGACCGCTGGACTGATTGGCGGCATCGCTTTGTGCTCATTCGCCGCCGGCGCCGAGCCGCTTGGAGACCAGAAGCGCATCTCCGCTCAGGCTCCCGACGGCGACGCGCAGTTCGATGCCAGCCTCGCGTCGGTCGCGTACAACAGCCTCCATCACGAGTACCTCGTGGTGTGGCAGGGCGCGACGACCACCGCGGGTGAGTTCGAGATCTACGGCCACCGGATCGACTCCGAGGGCCGTCTGCGCGGCCTCCTCAAGCGCATCTCGGACATGGGCCCCGACGGCAACCCTGCCTTCGGAGCGTTCGATCCTGCGGTGGTCTACAACGCCGCGGCCAACGAATACCTGGTGACCTGGCGCGGCGACGACGACACCGGTGCGCTGGCCGACGACGAGTTCGAGGTCTTCGCCCAGCGCCTCACGGCCGCCGGTGTGGAGATCGGCAGCGACACGCGCATCTCCGACATGGGGCCCGACGGCAACCCCGCATACGGTGCCGGCGCCCCCGCGGTTGCCTACAACACGACCAACGACGACTACCTGGTGACCTGGTCGGGCGACGACGACACCGGTGCGCTGGCCGACGACGAGTTCGAGGTCTTCGCCCAGCGCGTGAGCGTGGCGGGGGCCGAGATCGGCGTCGACACTCGCGTATCCCAGATGGGTACGGACGGGGACCCATCGCGCGGCGCCTTTGACCCCGCGGTCGCTCACAACGCGGCGGCCGACGATTACCTGGTGACCTGGCGCGGCGACGACGACACGGCGCCGCTGGTCGACGACGAGTTCGAGGTCTTCGCCCAACGCCTCGGCGCGGGTGGAGCGGAGATCGGTGGCGACGTCCGCATCTCGGTCATGGGACCCGACGGCAACCCCGCATACGGTGCCGGCGCCCCCGCGGTCGCCTACAACGCCACCGACCGCGAGTACCTGGTGACCTGGTCGGGCGACGACGACACGGCGCCGCTGGTCGACGACGAGTTCGAGGTCTTCGCCCAACGAGCCAGTGCGAGCGCGACTACGCTCGGTGGGCGTGTTCGTGTCTCGCACATGGGATCGGATGGCGGCGCGGCATTCAGCGCCGGGGCGCCGTCGC
>JAOTZF010000032.1 GCA_029861485.1 Thermoleophilia bacterium
CGTGGCTCGCCGCCATCGGGCTCGCCTACTTCGCTCTGATCTCCCTCGCCGAGCGTCTGCTCGTCCCCTACCGCTACCGGCCCGTCAGGCGTCACAGGAGATCGCTTCGCCCATGACCCGACGACGCGTTGCGCTGCCGCTGCTACTACTGCTCGCTGTTGCCGCGCTGGCGATCGCCTGCGGCGGTGACGACGAGCCTGCTTCGTCCGAGACCGAGCACGTTGAGATGATCCTCGACTGGTTCCCGAACGCCGATCACGCGAGCATCTACACGGCCCAAGAGGCGGGGCACTTCTCCGACGCCGGGCTCGACGTGAAGCTCACGGTGCCGAGCGATCCGGCGGCCGCCCTCAAGCAGGTCGGAACCGGCAACGCGGAATTTGCGATCTCGTACGAGCCAGAGGTTCTCCTCGCGCGCTCCGAGGGGGTCCCCGTGGTCGCCGTCGGGGCGCTCGTGACCCACCCCTTGAACAGCGTCATCGTCCGGAGCGACCGCGGCATCTCCCGCCCGAGGGATCTCGAAGGCAAGACCGTCGGTGCCACCGGCCTGCCGTCGGACAAGTCCCTGCTGCAGACAGTCGTGCGCGCTGACGGCGGCGACCCCTCCAAGGTCACCATCGCAAACGTCGGATTCACTCTCGGTCCGGCCATCGCCAGCGGCAAGGTGGACGCCCTCATCGGCGCCTATTGGAACATCGAGGTACCGGAGATCGAGGACAAGGGGGTGGCCCTCGATGTCTTCCGGCTCGAGCAGAACGGGGTCCCCGACTACGACGAGTTGGTCGTGGTCACCAGCGACGCCGTCATCGAGAAGAATCCGAGAGCCGTGCGACGCGTCCTCGCCGCGCTCCGGGAAGGTGCGCTGACCGCTCGCGACGATCAGGCGCTGGCGGCGAGCGCCGTGCTCGCGGCCAACGAGGACCTGAACGCCGAACTCGTGGCGGCGCAGGTCGAGGACACGGTGCCACTGCTCGCCCCGGAGGACGAGCCGATCCTCAACGTCGAGCCCACCGCGTGGGTCGGCTATGCCGAGTGGATGCGCGCCGAGGGGCTGCTGAAGAAGCCCGTCGATGCGCGCGACGCCGTCACCGCAGAGTTCCTGCCGGAGCCGTAGACCGTGGCGGATGTCGTCGTCATCGGAGCGGGACCGATCGGACTGATGGCCGCGTGGCGCTCCGCGAGGGCCGGCGCCGCGGTGGTCGTGCTGGATGACGGGCGGCCCCCGGCCGGTCGGGTCGCCGCCGGAATGCTCGGCCCATGGTCGGAGGTGGAACACCGCGACGGTGCGATGCACCTCCTGATGGTCGCCGCATCTCGTCGCTGGCCCGAGCTTGTGGTGGAGCTCGAGGCGGACTCCGGGCATGACGTGGGCTTCGTGCCATCGGGCACGCTTCTCGTGGCCGGTCGGCCGGAGCAGATCGCTCCCCTTCGTCGCCACGGGCAGACAGTGGGAACGCTGGACTCCGATCTCGAGTGGCAGACCGGTACGGCGCTTCGGACGCTGGAGCCCGGCCTTGGGCCCGACGTGGCGGGGGGCTTCGTGATGCACGACGAGCACCAGGTCGACCCGCGGCAGGCGATGGCGGCCCTGCGTGCAGCCTGTGACGTCAAGGGCGTCGAGATCCTCGACCGGTGCGCACGCGCCCTGATCTCTGAGGGAAACCGCGTCGCCGGGGCGATCACCACGAGGGGGGAGCAGATCACCGCGACCGACACCGTGATGGCGGCGGGATGGAGCGCATCACGCATCTCTCATCGCGTGCCCATGAGGCCGGTGAAGGGGCAGATCATGCGGCTCGGCTTACCGGCCGGCCGGAGCCTGCCGGTCACGCACGTCGTGCGCTCGGCTGACGCATATGTCGCACCCCGCCCGCACGGTGAAGTCGTGGTCGGCGGGACGGTCGAGGAGGCAGCCGATACGCGCGTCACGGCAGGCGCGGTGCAAAGCCTTCTCGAAGAGGCGAGTCGCCTGGTGCCGGACCTGAGGGAGCTGGAGCTCACCGAGACCGCAGCTGGCCTGCGCCCCGCGACCCCGGACGGGTTGCCCGCGATCGGGCGGGACACGACGGACGGGCTGATCTGGGCCACCGGGGCCTTCCGGCATGGGATCCTTCTCAGTCCGGTCATTGCCGACGCGGTGGCTGGCATCGTGGCGGGCCAGCCGCCCGATGCGCTGCTCGCCAATTTCACCCCCAACCGCTTCGCGGAGGCCGCATGAGCGTGAACGTCTCCATCAACGGCACCAGCCACTCCCTCTCCGAGGACAGCACCCTTGCGGATGCGGCATCCCTGTTCGGGGTGACACCGGGTGAGTCCGGCATTGCGGCGGCGGTGAATGGTCGCGTGGTGCCCCGGCGCAACTGGACGAGTACCCCGCTCGGGAACGGGGCCATCGTCGAGGTCGTCCGAGCGACCGCGGGAGGCTGAGATGAGCGACGAGTTCCTGATCGGCGAGCGCCGGCTCGCGAGCCGGCTGATTCTCGGCTCCGGCGGTTTTCGAAGTCTCGATCGCTTCTCCGCGGCCCTGGCGGCCTCCGGGTCGGACGTGGTGACCGTGGCTCTTCGTCGGGTGGAGACCACCGAGGGCGGGCTCTATGAGGCCATTGGCGCGGCCGGCTGCCAGACACTCCCGAATACGGCCGGGTGCTACACCGCACGCGACGCCGTCCTGACGGCGCAGCTCGGCCGCGAGGCGCTCGAGACCGATTGGGTGAAGCTCGAGGTGATCGGTGACGACCGGACCCTTCTACCTGACGCCGTTGAGCTCTTGGCCGCCGCGGAGCAGCTGGTAGCCGACGGCTTCGTCGTGTTGCCGTACACCAACGACGACCCGATCCTGGCCCGGCGGTTGGAATCCGTTGGCTGCGCAGCGGTGATGCCGCTCGGGTCGCCGATCGGGAGCGGCCTGGGCATCCGGAACCCGCACGCGATCGCTTTGGTGCGCGAGGCGGTGTCGGTTCCGGTCGTCCTGGACGCGGGGATCGGAACCGCCTCCGATGCCGCCCTCGCCATGGAGCTCGGCTGTGACGCCGTGCTCGCCGCCACTGCCATCGCCAAGGCTGACGACGAGACCATGATGGCCCGCGCGATCGCCGAGGCGGTATCGGCCGGCCGCAAGGCCCGCCTGGCCGGTCGCATACCGAAGCGCCTGTACGCCGACCCCTCGACGACCGATGTCGGGACCCCGGAGCTCAGCTCGACGTGACCGACGCCCGGACCGCGTTGGCAGACGCGCGCCTCTACCTGGTGGCGCCGGCGCGCATCCGGGCGGGGCGACTTGCCGAGCTGATCCCGTTGCTCGCTGACGCGGGCATTGACATCGTGCAGCTGCGCGACCGGTCCCTGTCTGAGGCCGACCTGCTCGCCGAGGGTCGCGCGGCGGCCGCGGCCGCGCAGGCGGCAGGCATACCGTTCATCGTCAACGACTCGCCGACGCTCGCCCGGGACTGCCGTGCGCACGGCGTTCACCTGGGCCAGGACGATGGCCCCATAAAAGACGCCCGGGCCCTGCTGGGCCCTGACGCGATCATCGGCCGGTCCAGTCGGGGGGGCGACATGCTTGCCGCGGCTGCGGCCGAGGGCGCGAGCTACGCTTCGCTGGGGCCGATCTGGGAGACGCCGACCAAGCCCGGCCGGCCGGCCACCGGCATCGCCCCCCTTCGCCCCGCGGCCCAGGCCGCCCCGTTGCCATGGTTTGCCATCGGGGGCATCGACGAGGACCGGGTCCTGCGCGTTGCCGCCTGTGGTGCCGACCGGGCCGTCGTCGTGCGGGCCATCTGCGACGCGGTGGATCCCGCCGCTGCGACCCGACGGATCAAGGCGCGTCTGGTCGCCGCGAAGCCGCGCATCATGACCGTGGCCGGATCCGATTCGGGTGGCGGCGCCGGGATCCAGGCCGACATCAAGGCCATCAGCCAGGCTGGTGGTTTCCCGCTGTGCGCCGTCACCGCCCTCACGGCCCAGACCACTCGAGGGGTCGAGGGTGTCCTTCCCGCGACCGAGGAACTCGTCGCACAGCAGATCGAGATCGTCGCGGCTGACATCGGCGTCGACGGAATCAAGACGGGCATGCTGGCGAGCCCCAGCTTGGTGGGCGCGGTCGCCGAGGCGCTGCGACTGGCGCGCCGGCCGGAGCTCGAGATACCCCTGGTGGTGGACACCGTGCTGCGGGCCGAGTCCGGCGCGTGCTTGATGGCGAGAGACGGTGAGGAGGCGCTCACGCGCGAGCTCATTCCCGACGCGACGGTGATCACCCCCAACCTCATGGAGGCGCAGGCCCTGACCGGTTCTGACTCCGAGGATGCGGCATATCTCGCGCAAACGCTTTGCGACCGGCACGGCTGCGCGGCGATCGTCACCGGAGGGCATGGCCCCTCGGCCGACGATGTCCTGTGCGACGCGGTCGGGGTGGAGCGCATTCCGGGGGTCCGGCTCGATCGGGCCACCACACACGGCGCCGGTTGTACGCACTCGTCGACTCTGGCGGCCCTGCTGGGCCGCGGGTTGACGCTCCGCGAGGCGGCTGCCGGCGCCAAAGCCGTAGCCACGGCGGCGGTGCGCGGTGGACGACCGTTTGGCGCCGGTGCCGGCCCGGTGGACGTTACGAGCCACGAGGTGGCCACGTGAGGCCGACGGACGAGGTCTGGGCCGATATCGGGCCGATCCACGCGGCGGTGCTCGTGCACCCATTCGTCACGGGCCTCACCGACGGCAGCCTGCCCGAGGATGCCTTCGCGAGATACGTCATCCAGGATGCACTCTTCTTGGCCGACTATTCGCGCGCCCTGGCGATGTGCGCCGCCAGGTCTCCGTCGACGGCCCAGCTCAAGATGTTCTGCTCGCACGCCACCGAGGCAATCGACGTCGAGCGGTCGCTGCATGACGAGCTCATGGGGCAGCTCGGCATCGACCCCGAGGACGCGGCGGCGGCCGAGCCGAGCCCGGCCTGCCTCGGCTACACATCGTTCCTGCTACAGGCGTGCGCATTACGCGACCTGCACGAGGCGCTCGGCGCGATCCTGCCCTGCTACTGGATCTACTGGGAGGTCGGTAAGGCTCTGGTCGCCAGGGGTTCCCCGGATCCGCGCTACAAGCTCTGGATCGACACCTACGGCGACGCGGGGTTCGGGCAGGCGGTCACCGGCGTCCTCGAGGCCTGCGACGCGGCGATGACGGCCGCGGGCAAATCCGGCACGGCCGCCGCGCGACGAAATGCCATCACCGCCGCCCGCTACGAATGGCTGTTCTGGGACTCCGCCCTGCGGGACGAGCGCTGGCCGGTTCTGGAGGGTGGGGCGGCCGCGCGCCGCCCCACATCAGGCGGCCCTATTTCTTGAGCTCGTCCCGGATCTCCGTGAGGAGGTCCACCTCGGTCGGACCTTCCTCCTCATCCTTCTTCTTGGTGATCGCGTTGTAGCCCTTCACCAGGAGGAATAGGACGAACGCGACGATGATGAAGGTGATGACGGCGTTCAGGAAGTTGCCGTAGGTGATCACACCATCGCCGATATCAAGCGTCAGCTCGCTGAAGTCAGGCTTGCCGAATACCGCGGCGATGATCGGGTTGATGATGTTCACCACAAGAGAGTCGATCACTTCGAAAAGCGTCAGCGCCATGATCAAGCCGACGGCGATCGCGATGAGGTCACCGCTCGCGATGAACTCCTTGAATTCCTTGAGCACTATCCACTCCTTTGGCTGATGGGCACGGGACTGCGGCGACCGGGAGGTCATGTCGGGTTTCGTACCGGCACGGGTTGATCCTGCACGCTTTCCCGTGGAAAAGCGTCCTCTTCAGCGACTAGGACACGTGGAGGTGTGCACAAGTTACGATCCGCCGGTGGAGGAGATCACCCGTGAGCGCTTCGAGCAGCTGGTACGCCAGGCGCTCGACGAGGTCCCCGACCGCTTCTCTCGGGCGTTCGACGAAGTCGCGGTCGTCGTCGAGGACTATCCGCCGCCAGGCCGGAGCCTGTACGGGCTCTATCAAGGGGTGCCGCGCACCTCTGGGGATCGCTCGGGCTTTCCGCCGCCCCACATCTCGATCTACATGCACCCGCTCGTCGATCAGTTTCGGAGCGATGCCGAGCTGGTGCGGCAAGTGCGGATCACGGTGCTGCACGAGCTCGGCCACCATCTCGGTATGGACGAGGACCAGCTCGAGGCGCTGGGCTACGGCTGAGCCAATCCCGTCGGGTCGTCGGACGGCGCGGGGCCCCACGCGCGAGCCCGAACCTTCACGTTTGGCGGATCCTCGTCGCTGGCGTCCGCAGAGGGCGCAGCGTCAGCTCGCCTGAGTCGCCACGCTATGGCTGGTGCTCACGGTGGGCTCGGATTTCAGGGTCTGGTAGATGACGCAGAACCGCTCAGTCAGCTCGACCAACTTGGCCACGGCCTTCTTTTCGGCCGGGGTGTCAAGCTCGAAGGAGAGGGCTATGTCCGTCAATCCGATCGGCGTCTCCTTGCTCACGCCTAACGTCCCACGGGCATCCCACCTGCCCTCGGCCCGGATCGTGGCTCCTCTCAGCGGCACGCCCATCGCGGTGGCAACCGAGCGCAGCGTCACCCCGGCGCAGGCAACAAGCGCCTCCAGCAGCATGTCGGCCGAGCAGGCCTCACTCCCATCGCCGCCGGTCGCGGGGTGCAGGCCGGCGACCACATCGCCGGCCCAGCCCCCGACGGTGCAGGTCAGGCCCTCCCCCTCAAAACGGCCTTCGGCGACGTTGGTCACCGTCGCCGAATTCGGGTCGTCCTTGTAGAGGCTCTTGATCGGCGCCTGCAGGGCGCGCAGCTGAACAGCATCCATGGCTCCTTGTCCCCCTTCGCTCGACGTATGGCTCGGCCGGATCACGACTGTCACAGCGCTCGGCATCGATGACAAGCGCGGAGCGCCCCGACGCGCTGCTCTTCACCAAGCCGAGGGCCAGCGAGCGGGTGATTACGTAGCGGGTGGGTGGGCTGAGCCTTCCCCCTACGGGCGTGCTGGGACGTTCTCCAGTCCGGAGATCGCCAGGCTTGCCTCACCCCCGTAGCGGGTATTGAGCTGGATGATCACCCCGGTCATGCCCTCGATGATCAGGGCGTTCGCCAGTGGCCCGCAGTCGAGGCCGCGGGCGCCGGGAAGGGACTTGGTCAGCTCGATGACCTCCTCGCGGGCGGCCTTGCTCTTGCCGCAGATCAGGACGTCGGCGTCGAGATGGTGCTGCGCTTGCAAGCCGGCGGCGGGGAGGTTGTTGTACGCGACGACGACCTTGGCCTCTGGAGCGAGGTCCTGGATCTGATGGGCGCAGGAATTCTCCGGCAGCTCATCCCCTTGCAATGCGATCGCACCGCTCTTGCCGAACTTCAGGGCGTTCACGACCGAGATCACGACCTTTCCGGCAAGCGCATCGGCCATCGGCGGAATGGTGGACTCGATGCCCTCCCACGGGATGGACACGACCGCGAGATCGCCGGCATCGGCCGCCTGGACGTTCTCGAGCGGCGTGAACGAGCCGCTCGGCAGCGCCTTGCGAAGGGTCTGTGCCGCGCTGTCCGCGCGCTCCTGACTGCGCGAGCCCACGACGATCTCGTGGCCGGCGGCTGCGAAGTTGATGGCGAGTCCGCGACCAAGGTCGCCCGTGCCGCCGAAGATCGCGATCTTCATTTGATCAGTTTCCCTTCATCGATATTCCCAGACCCGTGCGCCGCACCGCGGCGTCGAGCGTGTTGGCGAGTAGGAACGCGATCGTCATGGGCCCCACCCCGCCCGGCACGGGGGTGATATGGCCGGCGACCTTCACGGCCTCCTCGAACGCCACGTCCCCCACGAGACCGTCGTCGGTGCGATTGATCCCCACGTCGATCACCGCCGCGCCGGGCTTGATCCAGTCTCCCCGAATCATCTCCGGCCGACCGACGGCGGCGATGAGGATATCTGCCTGGCGGCACAAGCCTGGGAGGTCTTTCGTCCGGGAATGCGCGACGGTCGTCGTCGCGTTTGCCGCCAGCAGCAGCATCGCCTGGGGTTTGCCGACGATCAGGCTGCGCCCGACCACCACCGCGTGAGCGCCCTCGATCTGTACTCCGGCCTTCTCCAGCAGCCACATCACGCCGCTCGGTGTGCACGGCACCGGCGCTGGCTCCCCCCGCATCAGCCGCCCGAGGTTGCCGGGCGAGAAGCCGTCGACGTCCTTGACCGGGTCGATGGCGTTGGCGATCGCCGGCTCGGTCAAGGGCTCGGGGACCGGTAGCTGGACCAGCATGCCGTCGACGGTGTCGTCATCGTTGTAGGCGGCGATGCGAGCGTCCAGATCCTCCTGGGACGTGCCGGCAGGCAGCACGACACGCTCAGAGCGCATACCTGCGGCCTCGGCAGCCTCGGCCTTCATGCGCTGATAGATCTCGGAGGCGGGGTCCTCGCCAACCTGGATCCCCACGAGGCCGGGCTTACGCCCGGAGGCCTTCGTGAACGCCGCCGCGCGCTCGGCGACCAACGCTCGCACATCGGCGCCGGCGGCCTTACCGTCGATGATCTCCGCACTCATATCAGCCCTCGACCTTTCGCATTGGCGCCGCACCCGCCATGAGGCGACGCTCCGACCCGTCATCCCGGAATCTGACCCTCACGAGGTCCCCCCCCTGCTCGATGCCCGTGATGACCCCTTCACCGAAGGTCGTATGCAGCACGGCGTCCCCGGTCTCATAGTCGGGCTCGGAGACGACCGCAGCGCTGGCGACTGAGGGGGCAAGAGTGCCGAATCCCCGTCGACCCCCGACCTCGGAGATTGCATCGGTCGGCAGCTCGCCGAGGAAGCGGGAGGGCAAGCGATAGTCGCGGCCGCCATAGAGTGCCCGACTCTCGGCATGGGTCAGCAGCAGGTGCTTGCGCGCCCGGGTGATACCGACGTAGCAGAGGCGCCGCTCCTCCTCGACGGCCTCGGGGGTCTCGGAGCGCTGGTGAGGGAAGAGCTGCTCCTCGAGACCGGTGATGACGACCCGATCGAACTCCAGCCCTTTGGCATTGTGAATCGTCATCAGGGTCACCTTGCCGCGGTCGTCCACCACCGTGTCGGCGTCGGCCTGAAGCGACACCTGCTCGAGGAAGGCAGCCAGTCCTTCGACCTCTCCGGTATCGACGTCGGCCTCGGCGGCGAGCCGCACGAGCTCGTCCAGGTTCTCGAGTCGGCCTTGGGCCTCGAAGGTGTCCTCGGCCGTCAGTACGTCACGCATGCCGGAGCGCTCCAGCACCGCCTCGATCATCTCGTCGACGCCGGCGGCGGCGGAGTCGAGCTGGCGGACGTGGGCGAGCAACCCGGCCATACGTGTGAGCTCCTCGCGCTGCTTCGGTCGCAGCCCGTCCACGAGCTCGGCCTGGTCCAGAACCTCTCCCACCGGGCTGCCCTCGCGCTGGGCGTACTCGAGAAGGCGCGCAAGGCATCCAGGGCCGAGACCGCGCTTGGGTGCGCCGAAAGCGCGTCCGAGACTGCTCGTATCGGCCGGGTTCACCGCCGCGCGAAGCCATGCGAGGACGTCGCGGATCTCCGCCCGCTCGTAAAAGCGCGGTCCCCCGATGACCTGGTAGTCGATCCGCGCGCGGTTGAGGGCATCCTCAATCACACGACTCTGGGCGTTGGTGCGGTAGAACACCGCTACGTCGTCGAGGGAATCGCCGGCGTCGAGGGCGCGCTCGACCTCGCCGAGCACCGCTCGGGCCTCCTCCTGCTCGTCGCGACAGAGCATCACGCGGACCGGCTCCCCGTCCCCGAGTCCGGTGTGGAGGCGCTTCTCGTGGCGGCCGGTGTTCTTCGCGACGACCGCGTTGGCCGCTTTCAGAATCAGCCCAGTCGAGCGGTAGTTCTCCTCGAGCAGGACCACCCGCGCCTCCGGGTAATCGTTCTCGAAGTCGAGGATGTTCCGCACCTCTGCCCCTCGCCAGCTGTAGATCCCCTGGTCATCGTCGCCGACTACGCAGACGTTGCGGCTCGGCTCGCCGAGCACGCGGACCAGGCGGTACTGCGCATGGTTGGTGTCCTGATACTCGTCCACCAGGACCTGCTCGAAGCGCCGCTGGTAGTAGCCACGAGCCTGGTCGTCGCTCTCCAGCAGCTGAACGGTGAGCATCAGCAGATCGTCGAAGTCCATCGACTGGTTGGCGCGAAGCCTGTCCTGATAGCGCGCGTAGAGCTGCACCAGCTTCTCGTCGGTGAAGGTCGTCGCCGCTTCCCGCAGATCGTCCGGAGTGAGGAGGCGGTTCTTCGCGTCGGAGATCGCGGAGTGCATTCCCCGGGGCGGGTAGCGCTTGGTGTCGATTTCCTCTTCCGCGTAGCAGGCACGCAGCATGCGCAGCTGGTCGTCGGCGTCGAGAATCGTGAAGCTCCGCTCATATCCCACGCGCTCTGACTCCCGCCGCAGTATGCGGGCACACGCCGAGTGGAAGGTGCTCGCCCAGATCGACGACGCCGCCGGCCCGACAAGCGGCCCGAGGCGCTCGCGCATCTCACCCGCGGCCCTGTTGGTGAAGGTGATCGCCAGGATCGCGCCCGGGGGAACGCGATGGTCGCGGATGAGGTGCGCGATGCGATGGGTAAGGACGCGCGTCTTGCCGCTGCCCGCGCCTGCCAGGACCAACAGGGGCCCCGAACCGTGCTCCACTGCCGCACGCTGGGCCGGGTTGAGAGCGGTCAGGAGGTCGTCCACGGGCGACCGAGTGTACCCCGGTAGACGGATGTGTCCGCCGCTACTTGGGCTCCTGGCGTGAGAGGTTCAGGATCTCGTCGATCTCGTCCCGCAAGCTCGGCAGGCAGTCCTCGTCCGGGGCGCCGTTCTTCCGCCGGGCGGGGTCCTTGCCGGCCCGCAGATCGGCGAGCTCGCTCTC